>NZ_BAABCQ010000010.1:0-78940 GCF_039539045.1 Streptomyces marokkonensis | reverse complement strand
GTAGTCGCGGGTATCAGACGCCTCAAAGCTGTGTGTCGATTGCATCCTGTTGGGGCACTTCTTGGAAGTGTGCCGACGAGCCTCCGACCTGTGGAATCGCGAGTCGGATTCCTTTCTGTCAGTGCGTCCGCGCAGTGGCGGGTGTGGAAGAGCCTGTGGGGAAGGCCAGGGCCCTCGGATCTTCTTCCGAGCCCGGCAACGGCCGGGACGTCGGCCGTGCTGCACCGTCACCGCCGTGCGGTGACGCGCCGGATGTAACGGCGTCCCGTACTCGGCACACCGCCTCAGAACAGTGCCAGGCCCTCGCCGCTGGTGTCCGCGACGACCGGGCGGGGCTGGGGTGGGAGGCCGTCCACCCGGTCGGGGCCGGCCGCGGCCGCCACGGTGGGGGCCGTCTCGGCCAGCCAGTCGCTGAACAACCGGACGGCCTCCCGGTAGGGGACCTGGGCCAGGGTCCGGTGCTCGCCGGAGGGACAGAAGTCGACCATGACGGTGAGCAGACAGGCTCGCGGCGTGTTCTGACTGCCCGTCCAGGACACGCGCAGGGCTCCGCAGGGTTTCCGTCCGCCCGGAGTCCGGTGGGTCGGGCGCAGGGACCGGCAGGCGCTGAAGGCCGTCCACGCGGCGAGGTGCGGCAGCGGCAGGACGGTGCGCGCGCGACAGCCGGTACAGCGGTGCCAGTGGCGAAGCCATGTGTCGGCGTCGGTGTGGAAGAGGCGGAGGCAGCGGTCCGTGACACGGACGTCGGTGGCGTAGAGGTGGTCGGGACGTTCTCGCGTGTTGCAGGACTGGCAGACGGGGGCGCGGACGTAGCCGTGCTCGTGGCAGTGGTCGAGGACCGCTGCGGGCACGCGGAGGCACACGGCGCAGAGCCACCCGGCCACCCTCCCCGTGATGCCCGGCTCTCTGCCGAGCACGGAGTACTGGCGGCCTTCGAGCTCTTTCCCGTACGGGCGGGGCGAAGCCGTGGCCTCCTCGGAGGGTGGTGACACGCCTCGCTCCGCGGAGTCCGACGGCGCCGCGGTACCCGCGAAGCGCGACGCCGGCCCGCCGTCGGCTCCCACGTCTTGCCGGACCGTGGGCGAAGAGGCGGTCGTGGCCGATCCCCGGTTCACGTCGCCTTCACCGATCGCCGTGGCCCGCAGCCACCGCGTCTCGGCGTGCTCGGCCGCGTCGAGCAATCGCACCACCGCGCGCGGCAGCCACCAGGTCCTGATCCCGTCACGGCCACGCTCCACCAGCACCCGCCGCCAGTCGATTGCCGCCAGGTGGGTCGGTCGGCCCGCCGTGTGTCCGGGACCGGCCGGTTCCCTCAGCTCGTCCGCGACGCGTCGCCGCCAGTGCGTCATTCGGCTCTCGTCGTCGTGCGCGTGCCCCCGCGACGCGCGGAAGGGTCCGACACGGACCAGGTCCCGCCGGTCCATCCGCACGGCGTTCAACTCCGCCGCCGCCTCGCGCACCTGGGCCTCAGAAACACGCCACCGGTGCCCGCCCGCCTGAACCGCCGTGACGACACGGCACCCGACGAGGACGTACCCCGGCCGGGCGGGGAAAGGCCGGTGGGTGAACGGCCCGGCAACCGTCGGCACGGTAGCGCCGGCCGTCAGAACGGCCCACAGTGCGTCCGCGTCCTCCGGAGTGACCAGACCCTTCACACGGGAGTTCACGACGCGCTCCGTCATACCGACAGGCTATCGAGACACCTGTGGGCCGACCGGCCCGGGCGGGACACGGCCTCCTGGCCGGCCGCGGCGGAGCCGCCTCGTGTCGGCCCGTCCGCCGGGCGAGCGGACCTGGGGCGGCGCCACGCCGGTGACATGACGGGAGCCGGTGGCCAGCGCCGAGCAGCAGTGGAGCGGCGCAAGTCCCGTCACCGGGGCGCTACGAGTGGCACCCCGGCCGCACACCCTCACCGCCTCCTCGCAGTCCCGCGGCCCGACGCTCTCACCGCGCTCCGGCCCCGGTTCTTCGGCCCGCCGGTCCGTCCGGTCGGTCACAGCGCCTGCCCGGCAAGCCGCACGGCCTCCTCGCGGAGTTCCCCGATCGCCCTCAGCGCGGCCTCACGCTCGGTGTCGATCCTCGCCCCCCGCTCCGTGAGGCCGCCGAGCGACTGCTCCACCAGGGCGATCCATGCGCTCAGGTACCGCGTACCGGCGTCGGTGAGGACCTCCCGCTGTGCGCTCGCCTGCTCGGCGAAGTGATCCCTGATCTTCTGGCGCTGCTTCTTGACCGCCATCCACTCGCCCTGCTCCCGCGCCACGCCCGCCAGGTCCGTCAGCGGCCCCATGACCGCCAGCGCCCACTGCGCCTTGCCCGCCGCACCGGCCACCTTTCCGGCCGCCTTGGTCTTGCCCCACGGTTTGAACTTCCCCGCCCCGTCGGTGACTTTGCCGCCGGCGTCGAGAATCTTCTGTCCCACCCCGTACTTGCTCAGCTTGTCCACGACGGCGGCTGCCGCGCTGCCCGGCCCGTGACCGCCGTCCTTGACCTTCCCGAGCCACTCCCCCGCCTTTCCGGCGCCCGTCTTCAGGCCCTTCGTGGCTGCCTTCTTGCCCGCCTGTGCCAACGGGGAAGCCTCCTTCGGCGACGCGGCGGGCGTCGTCCCCGGGGCTTCGACGTCGTTCACCCAGGGACCGGGCTCCGGCAGACCGGTTCCGTACTCGCCGACCAGCACGTCGAACGCCGTCCGCACCGACGAGAGGAACTTCGCGTCGAAGTCTCCCCTCGCGGCCTCCAGTTCGTCCCGCACGGCACGGACGACGCGGTCCGGGACGGTGCCGTCCTTGTCCGAGACCTCGGCGGCGGCCCTGTCACCGGCCGTAGTGACCCGGTCGGCGACGACGCCACCCTCCCTGTCCAGGGCGCTCAGCACAAGTTCCCGGGCGGCGGCGATCACTTCCGCGGCCTTCCGCGCGGTCCGCGCGGCGCCGAGTTCCTCACCGTCCAGTTCCCACCGCCGCTCGGCATCCGCCAGCACCCGCAGGAGTTCGAACGCCTGGGCCCCGGGGCGGACACCCTCGACGCCGGGCGCCACGACGCGCCGCAGTTCGGCCGTCAGGGCGTCGATTCCGCTGTCGGTGACGAGCGCCGAGCGGTCGGCGGCCGACAGGGAAGGGTCGTTGAGGGCGTCGACGTAGTCGCGTGCGTCGGTCGGGACGACCGGGACACGGTCGGCGAAGGGTCCGAGCCGTGCCCGGATCTCGCCGAGGACGACGTCGCGGTCGCTGTTCTCCGCGTTCATCTTGTTGACGACGACCACACTCCGGTCGGCGAACCCGTCGGGGCCGAGCGCCTCCAGAATCGCCCCGGTCTCCGCCTCGCCGGGAAGTTCGCTCGTCGTCACGATCATGAGCGCGTCCGCGCCGCGTACACCGCGCCGGGCCGTTTCGGAGTGTTCGTCGTCGCCCGACAGGGTCCCGGGCAGGTCGACGAGGGTCGCTCCGTCCCACTCGTACGGCGTCGCCTCGTGCGTCTTGGGAGCCGCGTCGACGAGTGCGCCGACGTCGGCCGCGGGGAGCCGGAGCAGAGCGGCGACGAGCGTGGACTTGCCCGCGCTGTACGGGCCCAGCAGGGCGATGCGCAGCGGGCTCGTGTCCGCGCGGGGCAGATCCGCGACCAGCGAGCGGGTGCGCGGGTGGGCGTACAGGACGTCCTCGGCCCGGGCGCTCAGCGCGAGCACCCGCGCGCTCGGACGGTCCTCGATCCCGGAGGTGTCGACCGGTGCCGTGTCAGTCGTCATGTGACCCTTCATCCCTCTCATCCCACTCGTCCCTCGCATACCGGTCGTCATGCGACATCGCGCTCTTTTCGTCCATGGCGTCCGGGCGGACCTCGATCCGCTCGGTGAGTACGTCCACACAGCGGTCGCGCAGGCGCGCCCGCACGTCGTCGGTGCGGGAGGGGTCGGCCCAGAGCCGGAGTTCGGCTCCGGGCATCCGGCGTGCCCGGCGGACGGCGGCCGGGTCACCGCCCGCGAGGGCCAGGAGGCGCCGTGCCAGGACGAGATCAGTCCCGTCGAGTGCGGACCGCAGAGCGGGTCGCAGCCGGTCGAGTCGCTCGCATCTCTCCCGGACGGCGGCGACGTCCGCGGATCGCGCTTCGAACCGGGCCTCGGTCTGGGCCGTCACCGTCTCCGTGAACCGGTCCGACCACGCCGTCAGCTCGTCGAACAGCTCGTCGAGGCGGGTCGCGGCCTCGGTCGTACTCGCGCCCGCCCACCGGTCCTGCGCCCGCTGTACCCGGAGGATCTCGCCGCTCACCGCCTTCGCCGCTCCGGCCAGGGCCCCCGCCGCGTGGACCACCGCCGTCGCGGGAGGGGGAAGGGCGGACTTGGGGATCCCCTTGGCGGCCACGGCTCCCAGGAGGGCCGTCGCCGCCCCCTTGACCGCCGCCGTGCCGAGGGTCGCGGCCTGCGTCTTGAGGTCGGGACGCGGCCGTATCCGCGGTCGCGCGGCGTCCGCGTGATCCGGGGTGTCCGCCGACGTACGCAGGAGGACGCCCCGTTCCAGCGCCTCCCGCCCGCACGCGTCGGCGAGGCCGGAGAGGATTTCCTCCAGTTCCAGGCCGGTGAGGAAGTCGTTCCACGTGCGCGTGGCGTCCGCGCCGCCCAGGCCCCCGACCACGTCCGACAACCGTTCGCCGGCGCGGTGCCGTGCGACTTCGAGCCGGTCGCGCGTGTCCCGGCCCGCCGTCCGGAAGGCCGTCGGCAACGCGGTCCGGTCGCCGTCCGTCGCACGTTCGAGCGCGTCGAGCGCGCGACGCAGCCCCCGGAGTTCACGGGCGAGCCGGTCATGGAGGGCGGCGACCGGTGCCCGGACCCCGTCGGCCAGCCGAACGGCGCGCAGCGGAAGCGCACGTTCGGCCAGCAGCCGGGTGAGGGATCGCTCCAGCTGGGGCAGCCGGCTGGCCGACAGGGCCCGGTCGCCCAGTTCACGGTCCGGCGTGGAGAGCGCCTCGTGGGCGGCTCCGGAATGGACGGGGAGGATGCGGGGTGGGGCGGAACCGGCCGCTCGGCAGACCTGCTCGATCCGCGCGGTGTGCCCCGTGACTTGCTCGAACTCCCTGTCCGGGTCGTCGGCGAAGCGTTTCAGGCGGTGCGTTTCGACGACCCGGCTCTTCACGTTGACGACGACGAGCAGCGGTTTCCCCGAACGGAGCAGCCGCAGCAGCTCGGCGGCCTCCTCGTCGTGCAAGGTGTCGGCGTAGTTCCATATGACCGCGTCGGCATCGTCGCAGGCGGCCCAGGCGCGCGTGGCGTCGTGGTCGTCGTCCTTGGCCGCGACGCCCGGCGTGTCGAGGTACGTCACGGAGCCGACCCGGAACGCGGTGGTCTCCCGCGTGGTCCGGTGTGCTCCTCGCCCGATACCGTCCCGGTCCGCGTCGCGGATCAGGGCCTTGCGGAGCGTGGTCTTCCCGGACTTGGTCCGTCCGGCGACGGCGACCCGCAGCCTGCCTCCGGGGGCGGGCACGCCCCGTACGGCGTCGCGCAGTGCGCGTTCGAGTGCTCCGACGCGGCGCATCACCGCCACGAGTCTCCGGCTCTCGACGGCGTACGGGGAGTACGGCGTCGGCGACGCGGCACCCTCGGTCTCGATCTCCGTCGCGGCCCGCAGGACGGCCAGGATGTCGCGGTAGGCCGGCCTGCTCGGGTCCACCGCGCCAGACGACGACGCGAGCCGGTCGACCAGGGGCGCGAGGGCCTCGCGGAGAGCCGGTTCGGTCCGCCACAGGTCCATGGCCGCGGCGACGCGGTCGAAGGACGCGAGGTTCTTCGTGTACCAGGACTCGAAGGCACGCAGCTCGTCGATGCCGGTCCGGGAGGCGGACGCCAGGAGCCCTTCCGCGATCCGCGCTGCCGAAGCCGGGGCGGACGCGGCCCGCTCCGGGCCGGGCGCTGCCGGACCCGAGGCAGGAGCGGTCGGATCGGCGGCCGGGCTCGCCGACCCCGTGGCGGGCCCGCGCCCGAGCACTGCCCGCACGTCGGCGTCCGCGAGGATCTCCAGCGCGCTCGCGGAGACGGCGCCGGTGTCCCGGGCCTCGAGGGCCCAGCGCAGGGCGTCACACCGCTCCGCGCCGAATCCGGCGCGCGCGTCAGGCGCGAGCCAGCGCCACCACCGCGGCCGTCGCGACAGGAGCGCCTCGTACGCCTCCTCCGCCACGAGCAGGTCGCGCACCCTCTCCAGGAGTGGCACCAGTTCCCGGTTGCGCAGCTCCCGGAGTGTGGCGGCACCGTGCGCCAGCACCAGCTCGCGTGCCCCGGCCGCCCGTCGGCCGCCCCGTGGCACGCTCAGTTCGGCCGTCGCGGACTCGACGTCGATCTCGCGGATCGAGGGCCAGACCCCCTCGGGCCACTCACTCTCCGCGCGACGGTACGGCTCCAGGACGTCGGGCAGTGCCGCTTCCGCCGCTGCCAAGGCCGCGGCGTCCGCCCGGAGCGCCTCCACCGGCACGCCTTCCAGGGCCGGCAGACGGCTCCGCAGCCCGTCGAGCCGTCTCAGCTCCCCGAGGTACCCGTCCCCGTGTGGCGCCGGGGTCCGTCCCCGGGCCGTCGTCAGGCGGATCAGTTCGTGGCCCTCGGCGCAGGCCGCCACCGCCTCGGACACCGGTGGGAGAGTGCTCCCGGACGCCGGCAGGTCCGGGTATCCCCGCGCCCGGGCGACCGCGGCGACGTCCTCGGCGAAGCGCTGGAGTGCGGCCGGGCCCGCGACGGCGTCCACGCCCAGCGGTTCGAGCAGGAGGGCCAGCGCCTCGGCCCTGAGGCCCGTCCCACCCTTCACTGCCCTGTCGTGCACTGTTCTGTCGTACGCCGCACCGTCATTCAGCATGACGCCGTTCACCGTCCCGTCGTTCCCCTTCCGCGCTTCGCCACGCTCGCCCGCGCCTCGCGCGGTCCCTCGTCCTTCGTGGGGACCGTACGCGCACGCCACCGGGCGGCGGCCTGCGGCTCGGTCACGGCCTTCTCCGCCGGGCGGCGGTCTTCTTGGCCCTCCTCGCCGGACCCGTCCCGGTCGCGGTCGCGGACCCGGAGTCCGCGGGCTCCGCGTCCAGGACCTGGGAGGCGAGCGCGAGCCAGGCCCGGGCGTTCGCACCGTCGAGGTCGTCGGTCCACATCAGGGTGCCGACAGGGCCCCCGCCCTTGTCCCACGGCTCGATGCCGTTCCTCGCGTACCACTCCTTCTTGAGCTCCCACTTGCGCGCGTAGTCGGGGAGATCGAGCATGCCGGCGTGTTCCCAGAAGACCGTGCGGCCGTCCTCCGCTGCCACGGTGAAGTCGGGGCGGACGACGCGGCCGTCGGCGCCGGTGAGCGGCTCCTCGTAGAGCCATCGCCCCGGCGCCAGGCGGTCGAGGAGACCCGCGATGATGACCTCGTTCTTGGAGGCCATGGGCGTTCCGTCAGTGGACACGTGCATCCGTCTGCGGTCGAAGCGTCGGGTCTGCCCCCGTACGTCGAGGGCGAACGGCTGTGGTGCCTCGAAGAGGTCGGTCAGCCGGCGGGCGGTCTCGGAGTTGCTCGGGTGGGCGAAGGCGCGCAGGTCCGCCAGGGTGCCCTCGTGGAGGATGACGACTCTGTCCTTCTGCCGGGTCAGCGCCGTGTACAGGAGTTCCCTGGGCAGGTTGGCCCTGGCGGGCAGGACCAGGAACGTCGTGCCGAATTCGGAGCCCTGCGACTTGTGCACGGTGACGGCCCAGGCCAGCTCCAGTGGGGCGTCGTCCTTGTCCGACGGCCGGTAGCTGTATTCGTGGCCGGGCTGGGAGGAGAACTCCACACCCAGCTTCAGGGTGTGCTTCTTCCGTTTGGCGGCGGGCGTGGGCCAGGCGAGGGCGACACCGATCTCCCCGTTGGCGACGTAGTCCATCGCGTTCTCGCGCGGCCACGCCTTCATGCGTGTGTTGGTCGTCTGCATGACCTTGTCGCCGCGCACGATCTCTTCGGGCCCGATCGGGAAGGGGATGTTCGCACGCCGGTACTTTTTCGCCCACTCGGTGTCGCCGGCCCGGTACACGCGTTTGATGTGGCGGTTCAGCTCGACCGTCCCGAAGGCACGGGACCGGGTGGGCGAGAGGATCTGCCACGCCTCCGCGCGGATACCGGCGCCGCGCTGCCAGTTGAGGTAGTCGCCGTTGACGCTGCCGCCGTAGGTGAGGGCGAACGCCCGTACGGGATCCTCCGCGTCACCGAGACGGAGGACCTGGCCGAGGGCGTCCGTGAGGGCCTGCACGGCCGTGCGCCCGCCCCAGGGGATGTACTGGAGCGTGGGAAGGTCGGGGTTGGCCGCCAGTTCGTCCCAGATTGCCTCGTCGCCGGCGCCGCGCGTGCCCCCGCCGAACCAGGCGGCGAGTTCGAGGTCGTGGCGGGTGCCCTGGCTGCCGTCCGGCAACTGGCGCCGGGGCACCTGCAACTCGACGTATCCGGCGGCGACCCGCACCGCGGTCGGGAAGTCGTCCGGGCGCAGTCTGTCGACCAGGTCGACGAACGGCCGTCCGGCTCCGATCGGGGGCAGTTGGCGGGGGTCGCCCACCAGGATCAGCCGTTTGACGCCGGTGAACGAGTCCAGCGCCGCGGCGAGCATCTCCTCCGTCAGCATGGACGCCTCGTCGATCACTACAAGGCCGTAGCCGCGCCGTGCGCGGGCCTCGCCCCACACCAGGTACCGGCCGCTCTCGGCGTCGTAGCGGCCGGTGGCGCTCAGGTGGGAGGCGAGGGTCTTCGCCGGCCGCCCGACCTTGGTCTCCAGCTGCACCTTCGCCTTGCCCGTGGGGGCGAGGAGCAGGACGTCCCCTGCGGCCACGCCGGGGTAGTCGACGAGGGCCCGCAGCAGCGTCGTCTTGCCGGTGCCCGCCGGTCCGACCAGGACGGACAGGCGTGCGTCGTGCAGGGCGGCGAGACCCGCGGCCTTCTCCGCGCGGGCCCGCTCCTCCAGCTCGGCGGCGTGCACGGCGTCCCCTGCGCCGTCCCGGTCACTGTCCCGGTCGAGTACGGCGTCGAGTACGGCGCGGGCGTCATCGATGCCGCCCAGCGGCGGGCGTGCCTGCTGCGCCGCCACCCAGTCCCGGACGACGTCCGCCGTCTCCTCCAGCCGGGCCAGCTTGTAGGCGGGCGTGCCGTCGGCGAGGCGGACGGCGGTCAGCGGCGACCAGCCCGGGCAGTCGACGACCCCGTCGTGGTGCAGGTCGAGCCCGGTGAGGAGGTCGTGGGTCAGGGCCGGCAGTCCCGTGGGTGCCATGAGCCGGATGTGCTCCAGGGCCTCGCCGACGGGGATCAGGGTGTCTCCCTGGTCGCACTGCCGTTCCAGCACCTCGGTGAGGAGTGCTTCGACCCGTCGGCGGTCCAGGGGGTCGTCGAGGCCCGCCTCGTCCGGGACGGGCGGCCGCCAGGTGACGTGCGCCGGGGGGAACACCGCGCGGTCGACGGCGGTGAACGGGACGTGGAGGGGTTGGCCGTACGTGCAGGTCGCGGCGTAGTACGGGTTATCCAGGAGTTCCTCGGTGCTCAGCTCGACCTCGGTGTCGCCTTCGAGCAGCATGCGCACCTGGTCCGGGCCGATGTCGAACCCGGACAGCAGGCGCAGAACCGCCTGACGCTCGGCCGGGATCCTGTTCCAGACCCGTGCCTGGATGGGGCCGACATGGGCCCGCAGTGCCCGCGGGGCGCGCGCGGGATCGGCGAAGACGCCGTGCAGCAGGTCCCACGGGTCGGTGGCCTCGCCGGCCTCCGTGAGCACCGCTCGCGCGGCGACGTAGGGCTGCTGGACTCCGATGAGGGCGAGGACGCCGGGCAGGCCGGGGACCGGACCGCGCAGCTGCCAGAGCCGTTCGGTCTGCTCGGTCAGCCAGGTCGTGGCGGACTCGGGGACGTCGAGGCCGAGTTCGCGCATGCCCTTGGCCGCCGACCGCAGCGAGGCCAGGGACTCGATGGCGGCGTCGTCGGAGAGGTGTTCCGTGACGTAGGAGAACTCGACGTCACGGCCCTCGGGCGCCCAGGCCAGTGCCCTGTCGATGTCGGTGCCCCCGTCCAGGAGCGGCATGAGCTCCTGGTAGGGCAGCAGGATGCCCTCCGTCATGCCGGGGCGCAGGGAGTGCTGCACGATCGTCTCCCACATGGAGGAGTCGAACGGCGGTTTCCCGGCCTGGTTCCACATCGGCGGCCGGGTCAGGGCCGTGACGTGTGCGGCGCCCACCAGCAGGCGGTCGGTGCGCTGCTCCTGGAGCGGGGAGTGCTTGAGGTAGACGAACACCAGGCTGTCGCGTGGCGCGACCGGCTCGAAGAAGGCCTCGATGACCGCCTGTTGGTTGCCACCGTCCATCACCCAATTGGCACGGGAGTTCAGGACGCGGTCGGTGTGGTCCTCGGCGAACTGTTCGAAGGCGGGCACCCTGGCGTGGCCGATCTCGTCGTTCAGGGAGGCGCGGTTCAGCCAGCGGAAGGGGATGGCCTCGAACGCGTACCCGGGAACGCTGAGGGACGTGGGGAGCAGACTGCCGCCCAGCGCCTGGTTGTAACTGTAGGGGTGCTCCTTGACGACGGTGTATCCGACGGGCGACATGAAGGTGGCCCGCTCGCTCAGGCACGGCAGCCGGTCGTGGTCCAGGCTGGCGACGGGGGCGCCCGCGTGTTCCGCCTCGAACTCGTCGTCGCGGCCCTTGCCGATCGCCGCGAGCAGGATGCACGAGGAGTTGCCCTTCGGGTCGTCGCAGAGGAACTGGTCCCAGGGACGGTCCCGCCACGGGATCCTCATCGACAGATGTTTCACGCCGCTCATGCTGGTGTCCTGTCGGCCGGGTTCGTACGGTTTCGGGTGGCGGAGCTCTCCGCGTGCGGTCGTGCCGGGTGGCCGCCGCCGGTCCGGGTCGCCGTCACGTGTCGCCCGTCCAGCCGGTCTGCCTCAGCGTCGGCATGAGGCGGGTGAGCACGTAGGCGACGACGGGAGTCTCCCGGTCCTCGTCCTCGAACACGATCGCGTGCTGGAACCGCTCGGTGTCCTGCGGGTCGGCCGGATCGAAGGACGGGCTGAGCGACACTCCGGGGCGGGCCACCAGCCGGCACAGGAGCGGCGCCCCGCAGCCCTGCGCCAGCTGCGCCGTGGTCAGGGCGCGCTTGTACTTCGGCCGCCCGTCCGGCTGGGGCAGGGAGAGGAAGGCCGTGATCCATCGGCGCTCCGTGGACACCTCGGTGATCCCGGCCCGGTGCCGGCCGTGCAGGTTGGCCAGTCCGGCCGGCATCTCCGGTAACAGCGCGCCCTGCTGCAGGACCACGTCCCGTTCGCCGCCGTCCCACCGGGTGTCGTGGATCGTCAGCCGTGGACGGCCGGCGGCCTCGAGGTGCCATTCGGTGGCGAACCCCGCGTCCTGGGCGCCGGAGGTCGTGGCGCCCTGCTTGGGGACGTAGTCGCGGGCGTGTTTCAGGGTGAGGGTGGAGCCGAGTACGGTCAAAGTGCCTTCTCCTGTGCGGAACCGAGGACCTGGGGACATCGCGGACCTGAGGACGTGCAAGGGCTGTCGACACTCGGAGTGTGTGATGTCGCAGCGCCCTGGGCCCCCGCCTTCGGGACGGAGCGGCCGGTGACCACATCCGTTCGTCCTGCATCGGATATAGCACCTGATGCAGGGAGTTGGCGGGGGAAGTGATGATCCCGTCGACGAAGCGTGACACGGTGACGAAGCGTGACACGGTTAGGGTGGTGTGCCGTCGGCGGGTGCGGCTCGACGAGGTGCGGCACGGGGCCGGCCGTACGGTGCGGGGACGAGGGTATGGCGACTCATCTGGTGATCATCAGTGACCGTGAACCGCTGGCATGGGTCCTGGGGACCCAGCGGATGGCCTTTCCGGCCGGCCGGGCCGTGAGCGGGCTGCCCGCCGAGGGCGACCAGGCCCTCCTCTACACGACGCGGGGCTGCTACCGGAATCCGACCCGTGACCGCGGCCGGGTCATGGGGCTGGCCGTCGTCACCTCGCCCGTCGAGACGCTCACGGAACCGGTCGTCTTCGGCGAGCGGCGCTTCACCTCGGGGTGTGCCCTGCGGGTCGAAGGGCTGGCGCCGGTGCGCGACGGTGTCGTGCTCGCCGACCTGGTCCCGCGGCTGGAGGTCTTCCCGGAGGCGCGCTCCTGGAGCGTACGGATGCGGCGGGCCTCGCTCCCCCTTCCGCCGGCGGACGCGCGTCTCCTCACCCGCGAGCTGCGGCCGCTGCTCGGACCGCGATCGGAACACCTCGCCGGCTACACGCGCGGGAGCGAGTGGCATGACGGAACCTGACCGGAACGGGCCGATCATGGCTACTACGTCCGTACACTGATCGACACGCTGTGTGCGTGGCCGGCGCGACGCGGCCGTCCGGGAACCGTACGGGCTCCCGAGCCGTTCCTCTGCCGCCGGCCGGATCTGATCCAAGGACGAGGGCGGGGGACGCGGAGCGGCATGCAGGCGTTGGACATGGAGAGGGACCCGGCTGTGCTGGGCCCGTTCGAGCTGCTCGCCGTCCTCGGTCAGGGAGGCATGGGCAGGACCTATCTGGCGCGCAGGATCCGGCTGGAGGACCTCCCGCCGGAGCTGGAGGCGGCCTATCACCTGACGGACGTCGACCAGCGGCCGGACGGCGGTCCTGTGCTCGCCGCGGTCAAAGTGATCAAGCCGGACAAGCTGACGGACGGCAGTGAGCACTCCGAGCAGCAGGCGCGTGCCCGCTTCGGGCAGGAGATAGAGACGATGCGGACCGTCGTCAGCGCCCGGGTGCCGTCCCTCCTGGCGTCGGACGCCGACGCGGCACGGCCCTGGCTGGCCATGGACTACGTGCACGGCCCGACGCTCCACCACCTCGTGCACGCCCGCGGTCCTCTGGAGGTCGGCCCGTACGCGGCGGCCGGGCTGGCCCTCGTCGAGGCTCTGCGCGCCATCCACGAGGTGAAGCTGCTGCACCGGGACCTCAAACCGGGCAACATCGCGATCGGCCCGGACGGCCCGGTGGTGCTCGACTTCGGCCTGGCGGTGCTGACGGAGCGCGACAGCGCCGAGGCCCTGACGAAGACCGGTACGGGCTTCGGGACTCCGGCCTACATGTCCCTGGAGCAGGCGACCGACGCCAAGCACGTCCAGGAGCCGGCCGACGTCTACTCTCTCGGCGCGGTGCTCTACTACGCCGCGACGGGCCGGGTGGCCTTCCCGCACGGACCCATTCCGGTGGAGCCCGGCTGGGAGCGGGTGCCGTCGCCCTTCGTGCCGCTGCTGTCCCGGATGCTGGTGCACGTCGCGGTCCAGCGGCCGCTGCTCGGTGAGATCGAGCAGGGTCTGGTGCAACTGCTCGCCCAGCACGGCCTCACCCCGCAGGACGCCGCCGGACAGCTCCGGGCCCTGGTCGACTCGTCCGGGCTCGTGCCGGTCCTTCCTCCCGGCGCGCTCGGCGACGGGCCCGACCCCGAGGTGCGGCCGGCCGCCCAGCGGGCCGTGGACGAGGGCGACCGTCCGGACGCGCCGTGGGCGCCCGCCGACGCCGACGACCTGTTCGCCGAGTTCCTGGCCGACGAGGACGCGGCGGAGGAGCTTCCGGCGGCGGCCGACCTCGCCGACGCCCCTGCCCCTGCGCCCGCGCCCGCGCCCGCGCCCGACGACGCTCCTCCCGCCGGGTACGTACCGACCGTCGTGGACGAGGAGGCGGGGCGGACACCGGGAGGCGGGGCTTCCGCCGGGGACCCCGCCAAGGTCACCAGCTACCGTCTTGCCCCGCCGAAGCCCGCGCCGCCCCCGGTGCCGGCGAAGCCGGTGGCGGCCGGTCCGCCGCCGGCCGCGCTCAAGGCGGCGGAGTCCCTGCGCCGTGCGTACGCGCACAGCGGACGTCTGTGAGCGGGGTACCCACCGGCAGCACCGGGGGCCGGTGTCCCCGGCGTCGACGGCTCGGTCACGCCAGTCACGCCGGTCCCGCCGTGCGGGGCACGTGACGGCACCGGCTCCACCTCCATGCACGGCGTCCCCGCCGCCGTGACCGATTCCGGGGTGCCCGCCCGGCCGACGGGCGGCGAACGGTACAAAGGAACACTCACACCGAGACCGTGCCCGCGACCCGGGTGTCGCCCCGCGGCCTCCGTCGAAAGGAACGTCCGTCATGTCCGAGACCGCCTCCGGTCTTCCCTCCGGCGCGCCCCCGGCCGGGACGCTGATCGAGGTCCGGGACGAGGAATGGCTGGTGCGCAGCAGCAACGAGCTGCGGGCGGGCGAGTACGCGATCGACGCGATCGGCGCCTCGGAGCTGGTCCGCGGGCACGCCGCGCGGTTCCTGACCGCACTCGACGGCATGCCGCGGGTTCTGCTGCCGGAGGACACCAGGCTGGAGGTCGACAGGTCCGACGGGTACCGGGTCGGCCGACTGTTCCTCGAAGCGGTGCGGCGCAGGCTGCCGCTCCCGCAGAGCGAGCAGGGTCTCGCGCTGGCCGAGGGGTTCCTGCTGGACCGCCTGGACTACCAGCTGCGGCCCGCGGTGAAGGCCCTGGCCAACCGTTTCCAGCCGCGGCTGCTGATCGGCGACGTCGTGGGCCTCGGCAAGACCCTGGAGATCGGGATCCTGCTCGGCGAGCTGATCCGGCGCGGCCGTGGTGAGCGCATCCTGGTGGTGACACCGGCTCCCGTGCTGGAGCAGTTCCAGCACGAGATGTGGACGCGGTTCTCCCTGCCCCTGGTCCGGCTGGACAGTGCGGGCATCTCGCGGATCGAGCGGAAGATCCCGGTGGGGCGCAACCCGTTCACGTACTACAAGCGCGTCATCGTGTCGATGGACACCCTGAAGAACCAGAAGCGCTACGGGCCCTGGCTGCGGGACGTCGAATGGGACGCCGTGGTGATGGACGAGTCGCACAACCTGCTCAACCGCAGCGACCGCCGGGAGCTCGCCGAGGTGCTGGCCCACCGGGCCGACGCGCTGGTGCTGGCGAGCGCCACTCCGCACAACGGGGACATGCGGGCCTTCACCGGCCTGGTCCGGCTGCTGGACCCGATGGCGGTGCGGGATGCCGCCCGTCCCAGGGCCGAGGAGTTGCACCACCTGATGGTGCGGCGGACCAAGGTGAGCGACGAGGTCGCACGGGTGCTGGAGAACAAGTGGGCACCGCGCGGTGAGTCCCGCCCCCTGCGGGTGAGGGCGAGCGAGCTGGAGGAAAAGGTCTTCGCCGAGCTGGCGGCGGTGTGGCTGGCCGACCCCGGGGCCGGCCGGTCCGGTACCCGGGGCGACGAGCGCCTGTTCCCGTACGTGCTGCTGAAGTCGTTCCTCTCCTCGCACCGGGCGCTGTTCGCGACGGCCCGCGAGAAGCTCGCCACCCTGGGGCACGCGCTTCCCGAGGGCCACAAGCAGGTGACGGACCCCTCCCCCGCGGGTCCGCCGGAGTCCCCGGCGACGCGCGAGGTGTCGTCCCTGCTGCGGCTCACCGAGCTGGCCCGGCGCATCGAGCGGACGGCGGCGGACGGTACGGGCGCCACGGCCAAGCTCGCCGGACTCGTCGCCGAGCTGCGCGACGAGGTGAGGGTGGGGCCGGGCCGCGCGGCCCGCGCCGTCGTGTTCTCCGAGCGCCGCGAGACCCTCAACTGGCTCGGCACGGTGCTGCCGCCGCTGCTGGGCTGGACGGACCCGAAGGACGGCGAGGCGGCCGTCAAGGTGATGCACAGCGGGGTCTCCGACACGGTCCAGATGGGCTACGTCGACGAGTTCGCCCGCGCGGGCGGGGACATCCGGGTGCTGCTCACCGGCGACGGCGCCTCCGAGGGCGTCAACCTGCACCGCCAGTGCCACCACCTGATCCACTGGGACCTGCCGTGGAGCCTGATCCGGGTCGAGCAGCGCAACGGCCGTATCGACCGCTACGGCCAGACCTGCCGGCCCGAGTTCCGCGCCCTGCTGCTCACCAGCGAGGTCGAGGGGGCGCTCGACGACCGGACCGTCGCGGAGAAGGTGCTGGCCCGCGAGGCCAGGGTGCACGAGGTGCTGGGGGCGGTGGAGGCCGTCACCCGGGAGAACGACGGGGCCCACGAGGAGCGCAGGGTCATGGAGGCGCTGCTGGGCCGGGCCACGTCCGAGGAGGCCGTGGCGGACCTGGAGGCGGTCTCCGTGGAGGCGTTCGCGCCGGGTGCGGGTGACGGGACACCGGGTACGGACGCCGCCGCGCTTCCCGTCGAGCGGTTGACGATGAGCGAGTTCGGCACCGGTCTCGCGCCCGTCGACGGTCCGGCCCACGTCGCCGCGACGGTGGCCGAGGACGGTACGCAGGACGGAAGCGCCTTCGGCTCCGCCTCCGACCTGGACCTTGACCTGGACCTGGACATCGACCTGGACGACTTCGGGGACTTCGCCCCTGCGGCGGCCGGGGAGGGGATGAAGGAGGACGGCGACGGTACGAGGGCGGGCTCGGGCTCGAACGCGGGCTCGTCGGAGGCCCCCGCCTCGGACACCCCCACGATCCCCATGGTCGAGGAGCTGCGTTTCTTCTCCGGATCCCCCGAGCGCAACCGGCGGGAGTTCGTCCTGGCCGGTCTCGCCGAGCTGCCGGACCTCGGCGGGCTGCGCGCCGGGCTCACCGTCGCGGGCACCGACCTGAGCTTCGAGCCGCCGCGGGACCTGGCCGACCGTTTCGACGTCCTGCCGCCCGGTTACGTCCGTGATCAGGGCATCACACGACGGATTAACCTCACCTTCAGCCGGGAGGACGCCGCGGACTCGCTGCGGCGGGCCCGGGAGGACGCCGGTTCGACGTCGCTGTGGCCGGACGCGCACTACGTGGGCGAGTTGCACCCGGTGGTGGAGTGGATCACCGACAAGGTGCTGATGGAGTACGGACGTCAGCAGGCCCTGGTGCTCCAGGTGGGGCCGGACAAGGCACCGGACCCGGTGTTCCTGACCCAGGGGGTGTGGTCCAACGCGGAGGGCCGCCCCACCGCCGTGGCCTGGCTGGCGATCGACCGGCTCGGTTCCGCCACGCCCCGCGTCCGCGAGCTGACCCCCGACCTGCTCGCGGCACTCGGGGTGAGCCCCGGGATGCCGGACCACTGGACACCCTCCGACGCCGCGACGACGCTCCAGCCACTGGTGCGGCTCGCCGTGGAGGAGACCCGGCGGGCGATGCAACGGGTCAGGGAGGTGGCGGAGGAGCGGGTGGACGCCCCGCTGCGTGACCTCGAACGCGGGATCGGCGAGTGGCGGCAGCAGACGCTGCCGGGCTTCGAGGGCGGCAAGCCCAAGCAGCGGGAGGCGGCGGACCGGCTGGCCCGGATCGCCGCCCGGTCGCAGACGGCCGGCGAGCCCATGGTCCGGGTGCTGGCCGTGCTGGAGGCCGGCTCATGACCGGCCCCGCCCTCCGCCGCGCCGGTCCCCCTCACGGCCGCGTCCCCCTCCCCGCCCCGGTGGTGTCGCCACCACCCCCGTCCCTCCCCGTTCCGAGCAGTCGGCAGGAGCCGCAGGCATGACGTTCGACTCCCTGATCAACGAGAACGAGTACTTCCCCTCGTTCTATCTGGACGACATCCTGCCCAAGGAGCTGGCGAGCGGTCCGCTGAAGGAGTGGGCGGCGCTGGAGCGGCAGGGTGCGACCACGCCCCGACAGGCGCTGCGCGACCTGACCCGTCCGTACATGGACGTACGGGCCGTGCTCGGCCCGGAGGCGGACAAGTACAACCGGCTGCCGTACGCGCCCGACATGGCCGCGCAGCTCGCGGCGACCGAGGTACTGCGAGCGGTCGGCCCCGACGCCGATCCTCCGGCCTTCCAGCCCGCGGTGCCCGCCACGGACGACCCGGACGACCCGTACGTACCGGATGTAGAGGACGAATGGCGCGCGGCGCTGGACGGCTGGCACCGCCGACTCCTGTCCGCCCTCGGCTTCGCCCCTTCCCCCGGTCACTTCACCGTCCGTACCCCGACCGGGCCCGTCGCCGCCCCCGTCGCCCATCACGAGCCCGGGATCGTCGTCCTGACGGGCGGGTTCGCGGAGGATCTGGACGCCACCCGGGGCGACGGCACCGCGAACCTGTTGCCGGTGCCGGTGCGGGTGTCCGCGTCGAAGACCCTCACCACCGTCCGCGAGCTGGCGTCCTGGCTGCTCAACGCCGAGAACGCGCCCCGCTACGCGCTGCTGCTCTTCGGCGGCGTGGTGGTCCTCGCCGACCGGCACGCCTTCTCCCGGGGCCGCTACCTGGCGGTACGGCTGGACACCGCGCTGCCCCGCAAGGCCGCCAAGGGTGCGCGCGCGAACGAGATCGACCTGATCGCGGCGGTCTTCGCGGCCGATTCTCTGCGGCCCGGCGAGGGCGGCGCGGACGACGGCATCGCCCGCCTGATCGCCGCCTCCCGGGACCACTCGGTGGGGGTCACCGCCGAACTCCGCGTCGGTCTGCAGAAGTCGGTGCAGCTCATCGCCAACGAGGTCCTGGAACGGGCCCGTAACGAGCACGGCGTGCACCCCGAGGACCTGCCCGAGTGGCTGCCCGACGAGCTGCGCGAGCCGGGCGACCTGCCGCGCCTGCTCACCGAGGAGTCGCTGCGCTATCTGTACCGGATCCTGTTCCTGTTGTACGCGGAGGCCCGGCCGGAGCTGAACATCCTGCCGGTGAAGTCGGAGGCGTACGCCACTGGTTACAGCGTGGCCCGGCTGCGCGAGCTGGCCGTGCCGGACAAGCTGGGCAGCGCCTCACGCCGGGGCCACCATTTCCACGAGTCGCTCGCCCTGCTCTTCGACCGGGTCTACCACGGCCATCCGCTGGCCGGGACCGTCACCGACCGTGCCTCTGCCTCCGTCCTCGCCGAGGAGGCGCCGGCGCTGGCCGACGACGACGGCCACGACGACGTCCGCGTGGAGGCCCTGCGCTCCCGCCTGTTCGACCCCGCGTCGATAAGGCTGGTCGGCCGCCGCGTCCCCTACCCGGACCGGGTGCGCCCCGACGGCTCTCCCGCCCCGGCGACCCCGCTGGACCTGCGCCTGCGCAACGAGGTGCTCCACCAGGTGCTGCGCCATCTGACCCTGGTGGAGGGCAAGGGCAGCAAGGGACGCGGAGGCTTCATCAGCTACGCCAACCTGAGCATCGACCAGCTCGGCGCGGTGTACGAGGGCCTGATGGCGTACTCGGGTTTAGTCGCCACCGAGCCGCTGTACGAGGTCGCCAAGGGCGGCGACCCGGAGGGCGGGAGCTGGCTGATCAATCAGGCGCAGGTGCGTTCCGGACTGTATCCGGACACGCCGGGCGACAGCGTCTTCGTCAAGGCGGACGGCATCAATCCGGAGACCGGCGTGCCGGACTCGGTGGTGCACCCGGTGGGTTCGTACGTCTACCGGCTGGCCGGCCGTGAGCGGCAGACCAGCGCCTCCTACTACACCCCGAAGTCTCTCACCGAGGCCACGGTGGAGCAGACCCTGCGTTTCCGGCTCGACGACAAGGGCCGGGTCGACCCCCGTGAGCCGGAGAAGTCCCGGGTCACGGCCGCCGAGGTGCTGCGCTGGCGGGTGTGCGAACCGGCCCTGGGCTCGGGCGCGTTCCTCAACGAGGCCGTGAACCAGCTCGCCGAGCTGTACCTGAGGCTGGCCCAGCACGAGCGGGGCGAGCAGATCGACGCGGAGGAGTATCCGCGCGAGCTGCAGAAGGCGAAGGCGTACATCGCCCTGCACAACGCCTACGGCGTCGACCTGAACCGTACGGCGGTGGAGCTGGCGGAGATCTCACTGTGGCTGAACACCATGTACCCCGGGATGCGGGCCCCTTGGTACGGGCTGCACCTGCACCGGGGCAACTCGCTCGTCGGCGCGTCCCGGAAGGTGTACCCGGGCAAGGGGCTGAGCGAGGGCGGCTGGCTGAAGGCCGGCGATCAGCAGCAGCCGCGTGTGCTGCCGTTCCCGCAGAAGCTGCCGGGGCGGTCGGTGCACCAGTTCCTGCTGCCGGCGCTGGGCTGGGGCTCGGTCGCCGAGTCCGTGTCGGTGCGCAAGCCGAAGAAGAACGCGGCCGACCAGACGCCGGTGAGTGTGGTGGCGGGGGCGGTCGCCCAGTGGCTGGAGCCGGAGCGGATCGAGGCGCTGAAGCGGTGGCGGTCGCGCATCCGGCGGGCGCCGGAGGGCTCGAAGACATCGAAGCGGGCGGGTGCGGGTGCGAGTACGTCGGCTGCCGCGCAGGTGGTCCGGGCGACGCCGCAGGAACGGGTCGCGAAGTCCGAGGCGCGGTCCGGGCAGGAGGCGCTCGACCTGGGGCTGGAGATCTGGGAGCAGGCGGGGCTGGACTTCGGCGACTCCGGGGAGCCGGAGAGTTCCGGTGGCGCGGAGGGTTCCGGGGGGTCCGGTGCGCGGGCCGTCCCGGCCGCTTCCGTGCCGTCGGCTCGGGCGGCTCGTGCGGCGCGGGCCCAGGTGACCGCCCGGACGGCCACCGCCGGCGGTGAGGACGGCGAAAGGCCGGGCGGGCGGTCCCAGACTAGCCGGCTGATGGCGCTGGCCGAGCGGGTGGAGTACCTGTGGGGCCTGGTCCGGCTGCGCCTGGAGCTGTCAGAGCGGGAGATCTCGCGGCGGGTTCCGGTGTGGGGCGCGGACGCGCCGTCCGGTGAGACGGGCGCCAGGCCGGTAATGGACCGTGCGGCGGTCGTCGCCGCCCTGCACGCGCCCGGCAGTCCGTACTGGCGGCTGCGGCAGCTCATGGACGCCTGGTGCGCGCTGTGGTTCTGGCCGTTGGAGCAGGTCGCCCTGCTGGACGGCACGGCAGCGGACTACTTCCGTGACGGCCGGGACCTGAAGAAGGCCCCCCGGGGCGGCGGTGACCGCCGGGTGGCCCTGCGGTCTCTGGACGACTGGATCGAGTTCGCCGAGGCCCTCGTCGGCCGCGTCGACGCCGACTCCGAGGCGGAGGCCAAGGCCAAGGGGGCGACCTCGCTCTTCGAGATGCCGAAGGTGACCGGCCTGCGGGACCTGGACACCTTCGAGCAGGAACTCGACGGGCGGATGACCCGGCTGTCGGCCTGGGTCTCCTTCCTCGACCTCGGCGACCTGTTCCCGTGGCACGGGACGGCCGTGCAGATCGCTCGGGTCCGGGGGTTCTTCCACTGGGAGCTGGACTTCGCCCACGTGTTCGCGGAGGGCGGGTTCGACGTGATGGTGGGGAATCCGCCGTGGGTCAAGCAGGAGTGGAAGGAGAGCGAGGTCCTCGCCGAGTTCGAGCCGTGGTTCGAGCTGGCGGAGAAGCCGGGCAACGAGGCGTGGGCCGAGCGGAAGTCGGCGGTGCTGGAGCGGGGGGATGCGCGGGCGGCGTTTCTGGGGGAGCTGGCGGGGGCGGCGGGGCTATCCGGTTTCCTGGCCTCGGCTGACACCCATCCCGAGTTGGTGGGTACGCAGCCGGATCTGTACCGGGCCTTCATGCTGCTGTCCTGGAGAGCGACGGGCGGGCGTGGTGTGGCGGGGCTTATTCATCCGGCCACACACTTCACCGGAGCCAAGGAAGGGGCTCTGCGACGGGCTGCCTACCGGCACCTGAGGATGCATGCCGACTTCGTCAACGCCAAGCTGCTCTTCTCCCCGCCGGTAAGCGATACAACGCACTTCAGCGTCAACGTTTACGGGGCAGAGAAGGACATCCGCTTCCAGCATCTCAGCTGGCTCTTCCACCCTCTGGTCCTCACCGAATCCATTCGACATGACGGCTCAGGGGAGGCACCTGGTATCAAACACCAGGGGACCTGGGACATGCGGCCTCACCTCAAACGGATCGTGACCGTGAACACGGCGACGCTCACCGACTGGCAGAAACTGACGGGTGACAAGGACGGGCCCGCTGAAGAAGCCAAGCTACTGTTTCCCGTGACGGTGTCCGAGGAGTCGGCCATCTCGGCACTGGCCAGGTGGCCGCACCGGCTCGGGGCGCTCGGGCCGCGCATCAGTCGCGGTTTCGACGAGAAGAACGACCGTACGGCCGGCTACTTCACCTGGGACTCCGGCCCTGCGGAGAACTGGGAGGACGTGATCCTCCAGGGACCGTTCTTCGGCATCGCCACGCCGTTCGCGAAACGACCGGTGGAGGGTGCGCGGACTTCGCTTCAGATGGAGCCCTGGGATGTCGCGGGGCTTGCGGAGGATGCGGTGCCGCGTACCAATTACCGGCGGGCCACGCCAAGGGCGCGGTTCCTGAAGGCGCAGGATCGCTGGGTCGACCACGAGCGGCTGGCGCAGCTTCTCGCCACTCCGGCCGCTGTGGACGCGGCTGCGACCGAGGTGCTGGCAGGTCGGCCCGACCTGGCGGAGGACGAGGCAGCATGCGCTCAGGCTGTCAGGTCACTTCTGGAATCGGTGGCGGAGCGGCCGTACTCGGAGTTCTACCGAGTGGCGTGGCGGCGGCAGATTCCCTCCAACACTGAGCGCAGTCTCTTCGCCTCACTCATTCCGAGCGGTCCAGTGCACGTCGATCTGGCGAATAGCGCCTCACTGCACGATGACTTCAAGACAGTGTTGTTGAGCGGATTCCTGGCCAGTCTTCCCCTCGACTACTACCTACGAGCTACAGGCCGTAACGACCTGCGTATCGGAGAAGCGAAGACACTTCCCGCACCCACACTCGGCCATCCCCTTACCAATGCCCTCCTCCTCCGCACCCTGCGCCTCAACGCCCTGACGAGCGCCTATGCACGGCTCTGGTCCAAGCTGTACGAGGCGTCCTGGGCCAACGACGACTGGGCGGCAAAGGACGAGTGGCCGTCTGATCGACCGGGTCTCTCGGTGGCCGTTGGTCCCGACTGGACGCGTGACACGCCCCTCCGGTCGGAGTTCGACCGGCGTGCCGCCCTGGTCGAGATCGACGCGCTCGTGGCCGTGTGGCTGGGCATCAGTGCGGAGGAGTTGGTCGCGATGTACCGGGCCCGGTTCCCCGTGCTTCAGCAGTACGAGGAGAACATGTGGTTCGACGCCACGGGGCGGAAGATCGCCAAGGCGCATCAGCAGCACGGCTACGGCCAGCCCAAGGACGCGTGGAAGCAGCTCAGTTCGCATGAGGACTTCCCGTTCGAGGGCAAGGTGCCCGAAGGGTACGAGGGGCCGCTTTACCCGGCGAATCGAGTGGAGGAAATGCAGGCCGCGCACGCGGAGTTCACGCGCCGGATGCGGGCCGCCGGGTGGGAGCCCGGCGACACCGAACCGCCCGGAGGCAGTGGGGAGTAGAACTCCGGCATCGCATGACGGGAGCCCTGCCACCGAGACGGGTGGCAGGGCTCACGTCGTGCGGTGAGTCACACGTTCAGGTCCGTGACGGCCAGGGTGACCAGCCCGGCCCACGCCTGCGGGGAGACGGTCACGATCGCGTCCGCCGGTCGCTTGGAGTCCCGTACGTGGACGGTGCCGGGGGCGGTCGCGACTTCCACGCACTGGCCCCCCTCACCGCTGCTGTAACTGCTCTTGAACCAGGCAAGGCCCAGCGACTGCTCGCCCATCCTGTAGGTCATGTCTCTCCCAGCAGCTTCTCGATGAACGTCAGAGATTCACGGGGCGGTAGTGCCTGCGCACGCAGGATGCCGTACTGCACTTCCATCTCCCTCACCGTCTCACGATCGGTGTAAAGACGGCTGTGACGCTGCACCTCCACGTAGGCCATCCTGCGGCTCTCGCGCGTCTCGATCAAGGTGAACGGTCCCGCCAGACCGCCATGTTCCTCTCTGTCGTGAGGCATGACCTGGATTTCGACGTTGCGATGCTGCGCGTACAACAGAAGCTGCTCCAGCTGGCCGCGCGTGACCTCTCGTCCGCCGATCGGTCGCGTGACCACAGACGCCTCGATCACGAAGCTGAGCGTCGGCAGGGGCTTGCGCGCAAAGATCTCCTGGCGGAGCATGCGCGCTGCGACCCGTTGCTCGATCGTGTCCTCGTCCAGGGGCGGACGCCTCATCTGGAACACCGCTCGCGCGTAATCCTCAGTCTGTAGAAGGCCGTTGATCACGTGAGTGTCGTAGATGTGGAGTTCGACAGCCTCGGCCTCCAACTTCGCCGCATCCCGGAAGAACGCCGGATACTGCGCCCGAGCCACCTCCTCCTTCAGCGCCCTCAGTACCCCACCGGCCCCCAGCGCCTCGTCCGCCCGCTCGATGAACCGGGGCGGCGGAATGCGGCGCCCCTGTTCGTAGGAGGCGATGCTGGAGGCGGAGTAGCCCAGCCGGCCGCCCAGTTCCGTACGCTCCATGCTCGCCGCCGTTCTCAGCAGCTTCAGCTGGCGGCCGAACGCGGCCACCACCCCCGTACCCGGATCGTCCTCCGGCCGGGAGCCCGCCTCCTCCGCCGTGCCCTCCACGTCCGTGCCCAGTTCCGTCGGCTCCATCGGCCCTCACCCGCCCGTCCCGTACGCCCAGCCCCGCCGACAACGTCGCCGACGGCCGCGTACAACCGGCCCGCGTCAGCGCGTCACCACTAGTCACGCTACGCGACCGGTCGAATGCTGTCCGCATGACGAAGGAAACCGCCCCTGGCACCACTCTCACTGGTGACCCCGAACCCCTCCCCCTCGTCCGGCACTTCGGGATGCGGTTCAGCTGCACCCCGCGCGGCGCCCGGCTCGCCCGGCGGCTGGCCGGGGTGCGACTGGACGCGTGGGGGTGGGCGTACGGCACGGCCGCGCACGACGACGTGACGCTGATCGTCGCCGAGCTGTGCGCCAACGCCGTGCGGCACGCGCGGGTATCCGGCCGGGACTTCCGGCTGGACCTCGGCGCGCATCCCGCCCCTGACCCCGCCCCCGCCGGGAGGCCCGTCGTCCTCCGCGTCGCCGTCACCGACACCGTCGGCGAGCGGCTGCCCGTCACCCGTCCGGTCCGGCCGCTGGACGACACCGGGCGCGGACTCGCGATCGTGGCGGCGCTCGCCGCCCGCTCGGGATGGCGGCCCCGGGAGAGCGGGGCGCCGGGGAAGACCGTGTGGGCGGAGTACGCGGCACCGGTCCCCTCCTGACGGGCTGGACGCCGGTCGGGTCCGGCGGGTCCGGCAGGCCCCTCACCAGTCCGTTCCGGCTGATTCGTTCCTCACTGTCAGTGCTCGCACGTAAGGTGGTGGAGATCGTGTGCGGGGCGGCGGGGCCGGGGGTACCGTCGGCGGGCGTCCCGTGTCTGGCCGTACGGGAGGGGCGCGACCGCCATGAGACCCACACTCGCCGCGCAGGCGCTGCGCGACACGGCGGTCGAGTACCTGACCACCACGTTCGCGCTGGCCGAACCGGCCACGCAGGAGGCGCTCACCGACTTCCTCACCGATCCGGCCGACGGGCTCTTCCGGGGGCCGTACCTGCGCATCCGGAGGCCGTTCCGGTCCGCGCCCGGCGGCTGGGAGCGGCACCTGGACTGGTGGCAGGACGGTTTCCGGCCGTACGCGCATCAGGCGGAAGCCTTCGCTCGGCTCACCACCAAGGACGGGCATGCTCCCCGGCCCACCCTCGTGACGACCGGTACGGGGTCCGGGAAGACCGAGTCGTTCCTGGTGCCCGTGATCGACCACTGCCGCCGGGAGCGGGCGGCGGGACGGGCCGGCGTCAAGGCGGTGCTGCTGTATCCGATGAACGCGCTCGCCGGGGACCAGGCGGGGCGGCTCGGCAAGCTGCTGGACGAGGACCCGCAGCTCGCCGAGGTGACCGCCGGGCTGTACATCGGCGAGGCGAGCGCTCGAGGGACGGCCTCCCCGTACGGGCGGGTGATGGTGGACCGGTCGGAGATACGCCGTAATCCGCCGGACATCCTGATCACCAACTACAAGATGCTGGACCTGCTGCTGCAGCGGCAGCTCGACGCCCCGCTGTGGGCGGACGCGGACCTCGCGTACGTGGTGATCGACGAGTTCCACACCTACGACGGCGCGCAGGGCACGGACGTGGCGATGCTGCTGCGGCGCCTCGGCGCGGTCGCGGGGGCGGCCGAGGAGGGGCGGCCGCTCGGGTCGGTATGCCCGGTGGCGACGTCGGCCACCCTCGGCGAGTCCGGGCCCCAGGCCAATCCGCAGACCGCGGGGGCCGGCGGGGCGCGGGCCATGCTGGACGTGGCCTCGCGGGTGTTCGGCACGTACTTCCCCGACGACGCGGTGATCGGGGAGGACCGGCGGGAGCCGGGTGCCTTCCTGAAGCCACTGGACGCCTCGCTGCCACCCGTGCCGTCGCCCGGCGAGGTGGCCGCGCTGCCCGACCCGGCGGCCACGGCCGGCGGGATGGACCGGCTGGCCCGGGCCGTGCTGGGCTGCGACGCGTCCGACGCCCGGGAGCTGGGGCGCCGGCTGCTCTCGCACCCGGTGACCCACGACCTGCTGGCCACGGGGGTGGACCAGCCCCTCACCCTCGAAGAGGTGCTGCGGGGCTTCCCGGCGAGTTCGCCCTGGCGTCTTGCGGTGGAGCAGGACCCGGTGACCGCCGTGGAGGCGCTGGCCCGGTTCGTGGCGCTGGTCTCCGAGGCCCGCGCCCCGGACGCCCCGGACGGGGAGCGGCGGCCCCTGCTGCTGGTCGAGAGCCACCTGTGGGTGCGGTCGCTGTCGCGGGTGCTGCGGTTCGTGGCGCCCCGGCCGGTGTTCTCCTGGTCGGACGCCGACCAGGCCGCCGCCTTGGCCGTGGCGTCGGCCGCGCAGGAGGAGCGGCGGCGTTCGGTGCGGCGGTCGGGACGGCTGCCGTCGGCGTACTGCCGGCACTGCGGGCGGTCCGGGTGGAGCGCCGTGTGCCCCGAGCGCAACCCGTCCGAGCTGGTGACCGACCCCGACGACGTCTACCGGCTGAGCGCGGGCGGCGGCGCCGGGAAGGCCCGGGTGCGGGCGATGATCGCGGCGACGCCCGCCGAGGCGGCCGAGGAGGCTCGCCGGGCCCTCGCGCGGGCCCGGCGGCGGCGCGGTGCGGCCTCGCGGGACGCGAGCGTGCTCGTCCTGGAGGACAATGGGGAGCGGCTGCGGCCCGTCGACCCGGACGAGGTGCTGCTGCCCGGCGACCGGATCGCCGACGCCCCGGACAACGGGGTGTTCGTCAAGATGTGGTACCTCCAGTCGGACGCCGACGAGTTCGCCCGGCAGGACCGCTGCCCGGCCTGCGGTCAGGCGCAGGGCATCCGCTTCCTCGGCGCGGGCGTCGCGCCGCTCGCGTCGGTGGCGGTCACCCAGCTGTTCACCGGTGGCGAGCTGCCCGCGAAGGACGCCGACGGCAACGACCGGCGCCGCACCCTGGTCTTCAACGACTCGGTGCAGGACGCCGCGCACCTGGCCGGGTTCGTGGCCAGCCGGGCGTGGAAGTTCTCCCTGCGTTCTCTGGTGCACGAGCAGCTGACCGAACAGGCGGCGGGGAACGCGGAGTTCGCGAAGGACGGCGTGCCGCTGAACGAGCTGATCGCGGCGCTGGTGCGGCGGGCGTCGGTCGACAAGGAGAAGCTGCTGGCCTCCGTCGTCCCGCCGGACCTGCACGACGTGGACGGGGTGCGTCGGCTGCTGGCCGGGCGGAAGCGGCTGCCGAGGGGCACGTGGAATCTGGTCGGGGAGCGTCTGGCGTTCAACACGTTGCTGGAGTTCGGGCTGCACGCCCGGCTCGGCCGCACCCTGGAACTGACCCGGACCGTTGCCGCCGAGGTCCACCTGCCCGACCCGGGGACGGCGGCCAAGACTGCCGAGGCCCTCTACGAGGACGTCCTGCGGCAGCAGCTGCCGTTCGACGAGGCGGCACCGGCCGAGGGAGCTGCTGCCCGCCCGGAAGGCGGAGACGTCGGCTTTGACGGCGACTTCGACAACGCCCCGGACGGCGGCCCGGGTGACGCCCGGGACGCCGGCCCGGACGCGGGCGTCCCGGTCGGAGTGCCCGCGGCGGGGCCCGAACGGCTGCGCCGCTTCGAGGGGTTCGTGCGCGGGCTGCTGGAACACGTCAGGGTCAGCGGCGGGATACGGCACGCCTGGCTGGACACCTTCATCGGCGAGGAGGGCCGCAACCGCTACAGCGTGTGGGGTGGTCGCCCGGAGGGGATGCAGGCGTTCGGGCGCGGCTCCGAGGCCCCGGCGTTCGTCCTCGTCGGCGCACGGCCCGGCCGGACCGACTTCGAACGGGTCGGCACCCGGGAGAGCTGGTACACCGACTTCACGGCCCGCTGCCTGGACATGGACCGCTCCCTGGCCGGTGACTACCTGGCCAGGCTGCTCCCCCGGCTCGCCGAACCGGGCATCGGCGCGCTGGCGTACCGGCGCACCGGCGAGCAGCGGGCCGGACGCGGCCAGGACCGGGCCGGGGTGTACGGGCTGACCCCCGGGCACGTCCGGGTGCGTCCGCTCGCCGACGACGAGACGGCCGACGCCGCGCTGGTGTGCCGCGAATGCGGCTGGACGCAGACCGTGCCGCCGGAGCGGGTCGGGGTGTGGGCGGGGCTGCCCTGTCCGCTGAAGGGCTGCGCCGGCGCCCTGCGAAAGCCCCCGGCGGCGGAAGCCGGGCGGGCCGGACGTGACTTCCGCGGCGACTACTACCGCCGTCTGTACCGGGAGGCCGACCCCTACAGCGTGGTCGCGGCCGAGCACACCGGCGTACTGACCCGCAGGGAACGCGAACAGGTCGAGAAGGGCTTCCGCGAAGGGGTGCGGCACACCGACCCCAACGTGCTGTCCTGCACGCCCACCCTGGAGCTCGGTATCGACATCGGCCAGTTGGAGGCGGTGCTGCTGGCCTCGCTGCCGCCGACGACCGCGGCGTACGTACAGCGGTCCGGCCGGGCGGGGCGCTCCACCGGCAACGCGCTGCTGGTGTCCCTCGCCGACACCAGCCCGCGCTCCCTCTACCACCTGGCAGAACCCCGGCACCTGATCGCCGGGCGCATCCTTCCGCCGGGCTGCTTCCTGTCCGCCACCGAGCTGCTGCGCCGCCAGTTCACCGCCCATCTGCTCGACCTCGCGGGGCGGGGCAGACTGGAGGGCGTGCTGCCGCTGCCCGACCGGGCGACGGCGCTGTTCGGTCCGGCGGGCTGGCTGCGCCACTTCGGACGGGCCGTCGTCGGCCGGACCGACCTGGTGGACGACTTCCTGCGGCTGTTCCCCGAGGTCGAGGGGGTCCCCGACTCGGGAGCCTCCCGTGACGCCCACAAGGAGCTGCGCCGGTACGTGGAACCGCTGCCCGAAGCCGGTGACGCGGCGGCGGCGCGGTCGCCCGAGCGGTGGCTGGCCTGGCGGCTGCGGGACGCCGAGAGGGTCTGGGAGGCGGAGCGGGCGGAGCTGGTGGACCGGCTCGCCGCGATCGCTGAGGCCGCCGAGGCGTTGCACGACACCGTCGAGGACGAGGCCCGCGAGAAGCGGACTCTGGGCCGGGAGGCCGGGGCCGTGCGCGGGCAGTTGCAGACCCTCGCCCAGTCCGGCGCGCAGGCGTTCCTCGTCGAGCGGGGACTGCTGCCCAACTACACCCTGGTGGAGAACGGCGTCCGGCTGGAGGCGGTCCTCACCCGCAAGGAACCGGCCCGGCGGGCCCGGGGAGCGGACGCGGAACACGCGCCGAAGAGCCAGTGGCGCACCGAGACACGCCTGTACCAGCGGCCCGCCGAGGCCGCGCTGACCGAACTGGCGCCGGGCAACTCGTACTACGTGCTCGGCTACCGGCACGAGGTTGACGGGTTCGACCTCGGCGCCCGGCCCCGCGGCGGCGAGCAGACCAAGGACGGCACCGGGGAGGAGAGCCGGCCGGCGATCGCGGTGTGGCGGGTGTGCCCGGAGTGCGGTCACGTCCGCACCGGACGCGACGCCGAGGCGGACACCTCGCCGTGCCCGCGCTGTGCCGGGCCCGGCATCGGCGGCCGGACGGCGCGGTTCTCGGTGATCGTGCCGCGCAAGGTCACCTCCCGCGACCGGCGGGACGACGCCCGGATCATCGACGACCAGGAGTCCCGCAGCCGCCGCTACCACTCGACGGTGACTGCGGTCGACGTCGACCCGGCGGCGGTCAAGGAGAGCTGGCGACACGAGAGCGCCGTCTTCGGGTTCGACCACGTGCGGGAGGCGGTCGTACGCCGTTTCAACCTGGGCCCGGCCAGGCCGGGGCGGCGTCCGGACACGTTCTTCGCCGGGCGTGAGGTGAGCGTCAGCCCGTTCACCGTGTGCCCGCAGTGCGGCGGGGCCACCGACCGGGACGCGGGGCATCCACCCGTGCAGGAGCAGGTGAGCGAGTCGATCGCGGCCCGGCCCGAGCTGGCGCACCACCGGCCCTGGTGTCCCACCCGGCGCCGGGCCCGGCCCGTGCAGGCGGCGGACGCGCGGGTGATCACGTGCGCCGAACACCGCACCGAGGCCCTGCGCGTCCTGCTGCCGGCCGCGACCCTGCAGGTCCCCGAGCGGCTCGCGTCGTTCTCCGCCGCGCTCCACCTCGGCCTCGCCCTGCGCTACGGCGGCGACCCGGCGCACATCCGCTCCGCCCCGACCAGCGAACCGGACCGGGCGACCGGCCTGACCCGCAACCACCTGGTGCTGTACGACTCCCTGCCCGGGGGCACCGGCTACCTCCAGCGTCTCGTCGAACACGACGGCGAGGAGTTCCGGGCCGTACTGGCCCGCGCCCAGGCGTATCTGCGGGACTGCCCCTGCGGGAAGGAACCGCGACGCCGCGCCTGCCACCTGTGTCTGCTCGGCTACGCGCCCGACCGGGACTACCCCCTGCTCGACCGGCGCGAGGCCCTGTGGATGCTGGACGACGTCCTCGGCGTGGACGGGCACAGTCGCTGGGACGTCCGCCGCGCCCGCAGGGACTCGGACGGACGGGCCGGAAGCGGTGAGGGCGGCGGGGACGTGGACCGCCGACGTTTCGCGAAGCAGGCGCAGAGCGACCTGGAGCGGCGGTTCATCGACTGCCTGGACCGGTGGCTGGAGAGCGCCGCCGACGGCGCCGGGGTCGAGCACGAGGAGACGCCGACCGGCCGCCAGGGCAAGCAGTTCACCCTGCGCGGACGGGACGGTTCACCCGTCCACTGGGAGGTCGTCGCGCAGAAGCCGCTCGACGCCCACGGCACGGTCCCGGACCTGCTGCTGCGCCCCGCCGGCGACACGGCCACCGGTGACGGGCCACGCCCGGTACCCGTGGCCGTGTATCTCGACGGCTACCGCTGGCACGCCTCCGAAGCCGTCAACCGGATTGCCGGGGACGCTGCGAAACGCGCCCGCCTGCGGGTCGACGGCACGCTGGTGTGGCAGATCACCTGGGACGACGTCATCGCCTGGGAGAAGGAACTGCGCGAGCGGTCCGGGCGCGCCGGCGGCGCCGACGCGGACGAGGCGGCGGGAGCGCTCGCCCCCGCGCTGGCCGGGCCGCAGGCACGGGACGCCTGGCCTCCGTACCCCGTGAACGGCGACAACACGCCGGGCGGCAAGGCGCGTGCCCGGTGGGTCCAGCAGCAGCAGGACCCGGCGTACATGGACCGGCTGTTCGCCGGTGCGATCCCCGCGCTGCTGGGGTTCCTGGCCGATCCGGACCCGCGCCGGTGGCAGGTGCTGGCACGGCTCGCCGTGGCGGGCCTGATGAGCATGGCGCGGCGCGAGGACGTCGTCGACGCCGGGCCCGAGGCGGCGGTGCCGTGGGTGGAGGCCGCGCTGCGCGGCGAGGAACGCCCGGCGGTCGGCGGGGCCTCGGGCGGGCTGCGGCTGTATCCGGTACGCGACGGTTCGGGGCTGCCCCTGCTGCTGATCGGGGACTCCCGGGTCAGACCGCAGGGGCTGAGCGCGCTGGCGGTCCTGGACGACCGTCCGGAGGCCGTCGCCGGTGACGGTGCCGAGCACCGGCGGCGCTGGAAGGCGTGGCTGTGCTGGGGCAACGTCCTGCAGTTCCTGGACCCGTCGGGCGAAGGCCGGGCGGACGGACTGCAGCTGGCCCGCACCGCGCTGGACGCATTCGACGCCGGTCTGCTGGCCGCGACCGCCGGACAGGCCGGCGGGCTCCTGGCCGCCCTGCGCGAGGACCGGCAGGGTACCGGGCTGACCGATACCGGCGCGGTCCCGGCCGGGGGCGACGCGGAGCCCGGGTGGGGTGCCGGGCCGGGCGCCGGCGTCCGCCTCACGGGCTCCGGCACCGGTGCTGCGGTCGCGCACGCCGACGCCACCACACCCACGGCTCTGGAGCGGACGACCGCCTGGCAACTCGTGCTGCGGGAGCTGTCGTACATGGGCGACCCGGCCGTCGAGAAGCTGGCGCTCGCGCTCGCGGAGCGGGGTGACGTACCGCCGCCCGAGGCCGGGTGGGACACGAATGGCGTCTCCCGCCCGCTGGAACTGGCCTGGCCCGCGGCGAGGATCGCCGTCGTCCTGGCCGAGGACGCGCAGGACACCGGCTATCTGTCCGAGTGCCACGCCGCGGGCTGGCGGGTCGGGGACGCGGGTGCCTGGGACGAGACCGAGCTGGCCGCCCTGGTCCGCCAGGCACGGTCCGGCGCGACGGACGAGGGAGGCGACGGAGCGTGAACACCCCGGTCAGGACACAGGTCATCCCGACCCCGCAGGCCAACGAGGACATCAAAGGCCTGGCTCCCGGCGACAAGAACGCCGTCGGCGATTTCGTCCGCAGGTTGCGCGACGACCGCTCCAACCGCGCCCTGCGGCTCACCCCGCTGCGGGACACGGGCCGCAACGGCCGGCTCTTCCTCGCGAGGGTCGACAGCCGCGGGACGGCTCTGCTGCTGGAGACCGACGAGAACCGCTTCAGCCTCCTCGCCGTGCGGGTCGGCGACACGGCCCGCGACGAACTCGCCCGGATCACCGTGGAGATCAACGAGATCTCCGGGGGCGTCGAACTCGTGGACCAGAGCGTGGTCAGCCGTGAGGTCGTCGCGCTCCCGCCCCGAGAGGACGCGGGCGACACCGGGGACGGGTCGCCGTCGCCGGCCGACGGCACCGCTCATCCGGCCCCCCGGTCGCTGCCTGTGCCCCTGTTCGCCAGGCACGACGACACGGGCCTGCTCCGCCTCGGCGTGTCCGCCTCGCTGCTTCCGGCGCTTCGGCGGATCACGGACCGGGCACAGTTGGACGCGCTGCTGGGCCATAACCTCCCCGCTCTCACCCGCGACGTCCTGCTCGCCCTGAGCGACGGAATGGAGCCCGCCGACGTCCGGCTCCACATCACCGACGCCTGGCGCGCCGACGACAAGGTGGATCCACACGACTGGGCGAAGGCGGCACGCCGTCCGGTGTCCCGAGTCAGCACCGAGGACGCCGCCGTGCTCGACGCGCTCGGCGACGGATTCGAAGCCTGGCGGCTGTTCCTCCACCCCGAGCAGCACCGCCTGGCCACTACCTCGTTCAAGGGGTCGGCCAAGGTGACCGGCGGCCCCGGGACCGGCAAGACGGTGGTGGCGCTGCACCGGGTGCGTCACCTGGTGGAGCGGCTTCCTTCGGGGCACACCAAGCCGGTGCTGCTCACCACGTACAACACCAACCTCGCCAAGGACCTGCGGGACAGGCTGTACCGGCTCGGCGGTGACGAGCTGGTGCGCCGGGTCGACGTGAAGTCGATCGACCGGCTCGCCCGCGAAGTCGTCCAGGAGACGCACCCCGGGTCCCCGCTCCCCCCTCCGCTGAGCGACGAGCAGGCGCTGAGCCTCTGGCACACCGTGTGCGCCGAGGCCGAGGAGTACGCGTTCGACGCCGAGTTCCTGGACTGGGAGTTCAGGCACGTGATCCTCGCCCTGGGGTGCGGCACCGAACAGATGTACCTCCGGGCCGAACGCAAGGGCAGGGGCGTTCTGCAGCGTCTCCCGCGCCGCCGGGTGTGGGAGCTGGTCCAGCGCTACCGGGGGCAACTGGACCAGCAACACCGCACCACGCACGCGCTCATCGCCGACGAGGCCGCCCGTGCGGAGGGCCGGCGGATGGCCAAGGTGACGGCGCAGGCCCGGTACAAGGCCGAACACGGTGGCCTCGACCTGATCCACCGCGAGGCCGGGAGCGGTATGTGGCTCAAGCCCCGTTACCGGCACGTGGTCGTGGACGAGGCGCAGGACCTGTCTGCCTCCCACTGGCGCATGCTGCGCGCGATGGTGACTCCCGGCCCTGACGACATCTTCCTGGTCGGTGACGCCCACCAGCGCATCTACGCCCATCAGGTGGTGCTGGGACGGCTGGGCATCAGCACGCCCGGCCGGGCCTCACGCCGGCTGACCCTCAACTACCGGACCACGCGCGAGATCCTGGGCAGCGCGCAGGGGCTGATGACCGGCGAGCGGTTCGACGACCTCGACGACAGCCCAGACACCCTCGACGGTTACCGGTCCGTGCTCACCGGACTGGCACCGCAGTACTGGCGCGCCCCCGACTGGCAGACCGAGATGCGGGCGATCGCCGTGCTTCTCAGGGAACGCCATGACCGTTACGGAACGCCCTACGCAGCGATGGCGGTCGGTGTCCCGTCGCGGGACGCGGCCAGGCAGTTGGCCGTCACCCTGGCGAATGAGCGGTACGGCATCCACGCCTGCGAGATCGGCAGGGACATCCCGGCAGGGGTTGACGCCGTGCGCATCGGCACGCTGCACGGCTTCAAGGGCCTGGAGTTCCAACGGGTTCTCCTCGCCGGGGTGAGCGAGGGCCTGATTCCGCATCAGCGGCTCGAAACCTACCGGCACGAGCAGGTGGAACGCTACCGGCAGGAGGAGCAGCGGTCCCGTTCGCTGCTCTTCGTGGCGGCCACGCGGGCCCGCGACGAACTGGTGATCACGTGGAACGGGAAGGCCAGCCGTTTCCTACCGGAGCACGCCACAAGGAGCGCCGGGCACGCCACGGAACTTCTGGTGGACGACGGCCCGCCATCCGGATCGGCAGCGGCATAGCCGGCCAGGACAAGCAGCTGGCACGGCCTGGCCGAGTGCTCTTCGGAAACCTCTTGACTGCTTGGCTGCGTTCTGAACCGACTGGGATGCCCGACTCCAGACAAAAGTCACCCAGAAGGACCTCTCAGTCCATTTTCACATCCCGGGACATACACGGGACGGCACGCCTGACACCGCATCAGCCAGCCCCCTGAGCAGCGGGGGGCCGGTCACCGCCGGCAGGGGGAGTCCGAGGTCATCGCGTAGGCATCGCAAGGTGGGCCTGGCAGGCCGCATCGCAGCGGGACCGGTCATTCGTCGATCCCGCCGACCGCGTCGATCTCCTCCGATGTCAGACCGGTCAGGAGCATGACGTCCGACTTCAGGGAGCCGTCCAGGACGCTGAGCGCCTCCACCATGCCCTCACGCAGATCCTCACGCCGCTGGTCCAGGTAAACCCGTACCGCCTCCGCGACCAGGTCCTTCTTCGTCAGGCCCAGGAAATGCGCGCCCTGGCTGATCAACTTGTCCGTTGCCGGGTCCACCTTGAGCGGCGACTGCCGGGGCGGCTTCGAAGCCGTGGTCATGAGCCCTACCTCCACATCCTAAGTACCTCAGTACCTCATGTTGAAGGTTCTCGTTGGTGCCTGCGATGAGACGCAGTCCGCCGACCGCCGGCACTACGGCTCCGAATCGAGACGGTCCACCGGACTGCCCTGCCAGGGATGAAATCGCACGACGGCGAGCGCCGGATCCAGCGCGGAAATTATCCCCCTCGGCGGCATCGATCACCCCCGTGCCCCATCCGTGCCCTTCGGAGCAGACAACAGCGGTCAAGCACGGCATCCAGAGACCCTCCGCCCTCGCCCACCCCAGCCAAACATGCAGGTCAGAGCTAATACGGCCGTTCAAGAACCGTTGCTTCCCAAGCTCGGAGCGCGAGTTCGACTCTCGAGGCGAGGCCAGCCCGAACAGGTAGGTGATCGCGTCGTCCCAGGTGGCAAGGGCGAACGGAACCGGCGATCCCACGTGATCGGCGAGAGGGCCGCGGCGAATTGGCGTAGCGAATGGCTGGCGAAGGCCGCGAAGCCGTCCCACTCCGCGCTCCGGTCGAAGACATGGGTCGGCTTGGCCGAGCGCGTAACCAGACACGGCAGAAACTTCTTAGGATCGCACTCCTAAGACGTGTACTCCTAAGCAGAGGACCGACCAGGAGGGTGGGCGGGATCCTGGACCGGCGATCCGGATCCGGATCGCCGGTGAGGCCACTGCATCACCCGCAATCGACGCGCAGGCCGCAGAGCCCGGTTGAGCCACGGGCCCCCTCTCACCCCCGCCCGTCGACGAGCCCCGTTTCCCAGGCCCAGGCGGCGATCTCCACACGGTTGCGGGCGGAGATCTTGGCCTGCACGTTGCCGAGGTGGGTCTTCACCGTGCCGACCGAAATGGTCAGTTCGGTGGCGATCTCCGCGTTGGTCAGCCCTCTGGCCACCAGGCGCACCAGGTCGCTCTCCCGTGCGCTGAGCGCGGTGCGCGGTTCCCGGGAGGTGGGCACGGCACTGGTGAGGCGCCGCAGCAGCCGGACGGTGACGGCCGGGCTCACCAGTGCCTCGCCGGAGGCGGCCGCCCTGATGGCCTCGACGAGGAGGGCGGGGCCGGAGTCCTTGATCAGGAACCCGGAGGCGCCTTCGCCCAGAGCACGCTGGACGTACTCGTCGTCGTCGAACGTCGTCACCACGACGACCTTCGGCGGATTCACGGTGCCGGGGCGGGTCAGTCTGCGCAGTGCCTCCAACCCGTCCATGCGGGGCATGCGGATGTCCATCAGCACGACGTCGGGTCGGTGGCACTCGGCGAGTTCCACCGCGTGCAACCCGTCCGTGGCCTCCCCGACGACCTCGATGTCGTCCTCCGCGGCGAGGATCATCGTGAACCCGGCACGGACCATCGCCTGGTCGTCGGCGATCAGCACCCGGATCGTCATGACACCGTCTCCTTCGCCGCGGAGGCTGCCGGGGACACGGGGAGCGCCGCCTCGACGGCCCAGCCGCCGGCCGTCACCGGGCCCGCCCGGACGTCTCCGCCGATCAGGCCCACCCGCTCGGCCAGGCCCTTCAGCCCGAAGCCGCTCTGGGAAACGTGGCGCGGCCGTCCGTCGTCGCCGACCCGCACGGTGAGCAGGTCTCCCGAGCGGTCCACCCGCACCCGCACCTCGGTGCACCCGTGGGCGTGTTTGCGTACGTTGGTGAGGGCCTCCATCACCACCCGGTGCGCGGTGGTGGACACCTCGACCGGCAGGTCGTCGAAGGTCCCTTCGAGTTCGAGCCGGGCCCGGGCGCCGCCGACGGCCGAGAACTCCTCCACGAGCGTACGCACCTCACCGATGCCCGCCAGCGGCGTCAGTGTCACTTCGTCGTCGGCGTCACGCAGCATCCCCACCATGTGCCGCATCGAGGTCAGTGCCTCCGAGCCCGCCTGTTCGATCCGCCGCAGCGCGGGCGGTACGAGTTCGGGCCGCCGGGCGGCCATCGCCTGGGCTCCCTGCGCCTGCACGACGATGCCGGTCACGTGGTGGGCGACGAAGTCGTGCAGGTCCCTGGCGAACACGGTCCGCTGCTCCAGGCGGAGGGCCGCCGCCTGCCGCCGTCGGTCCATCAGGAGCAGCCGCATGCCGAGGCCGATGCCCAGCGCCGTGACCGCTGCCAGGGCGAAGAGCAGCGCCATGATGATGGTGGACTGCCGCACCGAGACCGCCATCGGCCGCAGCACGATCGCCATGCCCAGCAGAGGGACGGCGAGCGCCGCCCACGACGGCTTCCCCCGTCGGGCGACAAGCAGCAGGAGCCACCCGAGCGCGGCCGGCTCGGCGAATCCCAGCGCCTGCTCGCTGGCCACCATTTCCAGGTGCAGCCAGAACGAGAGGCACAGCGACCCGACCGCGAACACGCCGGCGGCCCTCGGCAGCGTCCGGCTGTCGAGCCTGGACGAGGCGACGGCGAGAGCGACGGTCAGCAGGGCGCCGATCAGCTTGGCGGGGCCGTGGTTCTGGATCCAGTAGAAGCCGGCCGCCCAGTCCAGTACGACGAGGCCCATCAGGCCCCCGACGAGCAGCGTCCACGCCGTGACGGGCAGTGCTCCCGAACGTCCTGTCTCCCTCGTGGCCGTGGGTGTGGGCGCGTCGTTCGCCGCCTGCACCATCTCTCACCGTCCTTCCGGCGGACCGGCCGAAAGTAGGAGCCGGCCTCGCATGATCTGTCTTTCGCCCGATCCGCCGCGAGAGGCCGTGGGGGAGAGTCGTGGTCACCGGGCGGCGTTCGCCCTTCATCAAGCAAGGAACACCTCATGACCACGGCCGCCGGCCTCACCTCGGTGGGGACCACCGGAGGCGCTGGAGCCCGCGTCGGGGACTCCCGGCATTGGTCGACCGTACACAGCCGGCCCTCTCCCCCACACGCCCAGGGCCGACCCTCCCTCCCACACGCACAGGAGCCACACATGGACCACGCAGCGGCGCATCGCGGGAACGGAACGGGCTTCGCGCCCCCCGTCGGCGAATCGGCGATCGAGGCCCACGGGCTCGGCAAGCAGTACCGGCGCGGCTGGGCTCTGCGGGACGTTTCCTTCCGGCTGCCGGCCGGGCGGATCTGCGGACTCGTCGGCCCCAACGGCGCCGGCAAGAGCACCCTCATGGGACTGACCACCCACATGATCCGGCCGACGACCGGCGACCTGCGGGTGTTCGGCGCGGCCCCGGGGGCGACGGAGTCGGTCCTGCGGACCGCGTTCCTCACCCAGGACAAGCCACTGTTCCGGCGCTTCACCGTGGCCGAGACCCTGCGCCTGGGCCGTGAGCTCAATCCCCAGTGGGAGCAGGATGTCGCCGAGGGCATCGTCCACGCGGGCCAGGTGCCGCTGACAGCGAAGATCGGCACCCTGTCCGGCGGGCAGCGCACCCGCGTCGCCTTCGCCCTGGCCTTCGGGAAGCGCCCCGACCTGCTCATCCTCGACGAGCCGATGTCCGATCTGGACCCGCTGGTGCGCCGTGAACTCATGGCCACGCTGACGGCGGAGGCCGCCGAGCACGGCACGACGGTTCTGGTGTCCTCACACATGCTCGCCGAGCTGGAGTACATCTGCGACTACCTCCTCGTCATCGCGAACGGACGTCTGCGTCTCGCGGGCGAGGTGAACGAACTGCGCGCCGCGCACGCCCTGCTCGACATCCCCGGCGACGGCTCGTTCCCCGCCGTCGCACCGCACACGGTCATCGAGCCGCACCGCGGCGAGGGCCGGCCGGGGGTCCTGGTGCGGCTGGGTGGTCCGATCGCCTACGGCGGGCCGGCCGAGCCTCCCACCCTGGAAGAGCTGTTGCTCGCCTATCTGCGGTCGCCCGACGCGCCCTCGCTGATCACCCCCAGCGCCCGTGTCGGCGCCGTCCGCGACATCATCGCCCGCGACCGGCAGAAGGCTGTGACCGTATGACCACGCTCGCTCACGACCCGGCCCGCACGACGCCTGCCGGGCGCCCGCAGAACGCACCGGGCTCCGGACAGGCCGGCCCGCGGCTCCGCGGTACCGCCTGGCTCGTCTGGCGCCAGCACCGGGCCGCGTTCTGGACCCTCATCGCCCTCACTCTCCTGGGCGTGGTCGCGATGGTCTTCCTGCGCGGGCAGGTGGTGGACTACCTGGACGCGCACCCGCGGGAGTCCGGCGGCCTGCCGCCCGATTTCGACGAGTACACGTCCCGCCTCTTCAGCTTCGGCGGATACCTCGGCTACGTCCCTCTCCTCACGGGCGTCCTGCTCGGTGCCCCGCTCATCGCGGGCGACCTGGAATCCGGCACCGCCAAGCTGGTGACCTCGCAGTCCGTCAGCCGGCTGCGCTGGCTCACCACGAAGCTCGCCATGCCCGGAGCACTGATCGCCCTGTCCACCGCGGTGCTCGCCGCCGTCTTCGACTGGTGGTGGAGCCCGGTCAAGGAGCGGGCCGACACTCCTGAGTGGACCAGCAGCGCGATCTTCGACGTCACCTGGGTGATGCCGGTGGCCTACGCGCTGCTGACGTTCGCCGTGGGCGCGGCGGTCGGCATGCTCCTGCGCCGCACGCTGGTGTCGATGGTGGTCACGCTCGGCGTCGTCGTGGCGATCGGGGTCGTCTGGAGCCGGTTCCGGCTGGACCTGGGGCACATCCTGTCGGTGAGCACCGACAAGGGGGTCGGACCCGGCGCCGCGCGGCCGGAGCTGCCCGCCGGGGCGGTGCAGCAGGGAGAGGGCACCTACTTCCTCACCAGCTCCGGAGCCCGGCTGGACTGGACCGCCTGCCTCGACAAGGTCGACGACGACCGGGCACACACCGCCTGCCTGGAGTCCAAGCGTGTCATCGGCTGGTCCATCGACTACCTCCCCATCTCCCAGATGCACACGATGCAGTGGCTCGGAGCGGGCATCATGCTGGCCGTCACCGCCGCCATCGTCGCCTTCGTCGTCTTCTGGGGCCGCAAGCGCCTGCTGTGACCCCCGCAGGGCACAGGTCAGGGGCCCGACTCCGAGGAGTCGGGCCCCGTCTGCTGCGGCGACACCGTCCCGGGCGTCCGGGCCGGCCGGACGCCCGGGGACCGGTGCGCGGTGCGCGGTGCTCAGTGGCGGGTGCTCAGTGCCCGGTCTGTGTCAGGCGCGGGACAGGACCGTGTTCACGACCTGGCGCAGCATCGCCTCCGGGTCGGGGGCCGGGCCCGGGGAGCGCCAGGCCACGAAGCCGTCGGGGCGGACGAGGACCGCGCCGCCGCGGGTGACTCCGTGGGTCTTCGCCCAGTCGGTGTCCTCGTCGTCCGGGGACAGCTCGGCCTCCGACGTCCCGCCCACGCGGTACGACTTCAGCGGGACCCGCATGTCGGCCGCCAGGTGTGTCGCCGCCTCGTGCCAGCCGGTGGGCTGTGCGGCGTCGCTGAGCAGGACCAGGGAGTCCTCGTAGAGGTCCAGGGTGGAGACGCGGGTGGTGGTGCCGGGCTGGTGGAGCCAGAGGTGGGGGGCCCTGCTGCCGGGGGCGCCGGTGAGGTCCAGGCCCTCCGGGACCACCGGTGCTCCGGGGTCGGCGCCGACCACCGCGCCCTGGGTGTAGCGGTAGCCGAGGGCGACGTTGAGGATGCCGCCCGGGCCTCCACCGGGGCCGCCGCCGGGGCCTCCGGCTGCCCCGCCACCGGGGCCACCGGGGCCGCCGGCAGGTGCTCCCGGCCCTCCGGCTCCCATCCCCGGCGGAGGTGCGAAGCCCGGGTGGCTGTGTTCCACCGAGCGGCCCGCCGCTCGGGCGCTGGTGGCCTCCGCGACCGGGCGGCGTTCGGCGTCGTAGGTGTCCAGGAGGCCCTCTCCCGCCCAGCCCTCCAGGACCGCGGCCAGTTTCCAGGCGAGGTTGTGGGCGTCCTGGATGCCGGTGTTGGAGCCGAAGGCGCCGGTGGGGGACATCTCGTGGGCCGAGTCGCCGGCGAGGAGGACGCGGCCGGAGCGGTAGCTGCGGGCTACGCGCTGGGCGGCGTGCCAGGGGGCCTTGCCGGTGATCTCGACGTCGAGGTCGGGGTCGCCGATCGCGCGGCGGATGTGGTCGGCGCAGCGCTGGTCGGTGAAGTCCTCGAGGGTTTCCCCCTGTTCGGGGTGCCAGGGGGCGTGGAAGACCCAGTTCTCGCGGTTGTCGACGGGGAGGAGGGCTCCGTCGGCGTCCTCGTTGGTCAGGTAGCAGACGATGAAGCGGCGGTCGCCGACCACGTCGGCCAGGCGGCGGGAGCGGAAGGTGACGCTGACGTTGTGGAACAGGTCGCCGGGGCCGCTCTGGCCGATGCCGAGCTGTTCGCGGACGGGGCTGCGGGGGCCGTCGGCGGCGACCAGGTAGTCCGCGCGGATGGTGGTGTGCTCGCCGGTCTCCCGGCTCTTCACGACGGCCGTGACGCCGTCGCCGTCGGCGTCGAACGACAGCAGTTCCGTGCCGAAGCGCAGGTCGCCGCCGAGGTTGGTGGCGTGGGTGAGGAGTTCGGGCTCCAGGTCGTTCTGGCTGCACAGGCACCATCCGCTGGGGCTGAAGCGGGCCAGTCCGCCTCCTGCGTCGATCTCCTTGAGCAGCCACTCCCCCTCGTCCGAGACCAGGGTGGGCGTCTGGTAGATGCCGTGGTTCTCGGACAGGGTGGCGGCGGCCTTCCTGATGTCCGGCTCTGTGCCGGCCACGCGGAAGAGCTCCATCGTGCGGACGTTGTTGCCGCGTCCGCGGGGGTGGATGGAGGTGCCGGAGTGGCGCTCCACCAGGGTGTGCCGGATGCCCAGCCGCCCCAGGAAGACCGAGGTCGACAGGCCCACCAGGGATCCGCCGACGATGAGGACCGGGACTCGGTGGACCCCGGGGGCGGCTCCGCCGGACCGGTCGGCTCTTTCGTTCATTAGTTCGTCCTCTGTTGTGGCAGACGTCGTCCTTCGTCGTGGCGGACCTCGTCCTGCGTCGTGGCGGACGTTCGTCCTCCGTGTGTCGGACCGTCGTCGCGTGACTCGCCCCGCGGCAGATGTGTGCGGGGGTCTTCATGCATGCCCCGTACGGCCCGCCGAGGCCCGCGGCGGCTCAGGCTTCACCCGCTTAACCCGTCTGGTTCGCGGTCCTGACGGGCACGGCTCACGATCGTGCTTACTGCGACCGCCGCACCTCGCCGGAGCCATGGCGCGCGCCGCGACGATCGCCCCCGTCCACGAGGAAGTTCCCGGAGAAGAGGTGGGCCGGATGACGGTCTCTCCCGTCGTAGCGACGGATACCGTGTCGGCGGATGCCCTGATCACAGCCACCGCGGCGGCACCGGCCCCCGAGGAAGCGGGTGGCGTGTCGATATCCGCGTTCGACGGATCCCGCGTGCGGGTCGTCCTGATGCTGGACATCCACGACGGAACGCAGCAGGAGTTCCTGGACGCCTACGACGGCATCCGCGACCGGGTCGCCGCCGTTCCGGGACACGTCAGCGACCAGCTGTGCCAGTCTCTGGACAACCCCACCCAGTGGCTCCTCACCAGCGAGTGGGAGAGCGCGGCCCCCTTCCTGGCCTGGGTCAGCAGCGAAGAGCACATCGACACCGTCGAGCCCCTTCAGGACTACGTCCGCGACACCCACTCCCTGCGTTACAGCGTCCTGCGGGAGACCACCGGCGAGCAGCCCCCGTCCGCCGCGGCGGACGAGTCACCGCGGCTCGCTCCCCGGATCGGGAACGATGTCGTACGGCACGCTCTGACCTTCACCGTACGGCCGGGCAGCGAGGGCGAGGTCGCCCGGCTGCTGGCCGACTACTCGCCGCCCGACGCCCGGGTCGACGGCTCCGGCCGGCTGCTGCGCACCTCGGTCTTCCTGCACGGCAACCGGGTCGTGAGGGCCGTGGAGGTGCGGGGCGACCTGCAGTCCGCGCTGCGCCATGTCGCCCGGCAGCCCGGGGTGCAGGCCGTCGAGGAGGCCCTCAACCCGTATATGGAGCAGGAACGGGACCTCCGCGATCCTCGGTCCGCCCGGCGGTTCTTCACCCGGGCCGCGATGCCGGCCGTACACCACATGACGTCCCGCGGCAGGGCCGGCGCGCGCGGCGCGCGGCTGGCACTGCTCTACCCGGCCCGGGCCGGTGCCGGACTGGAACTGGCCCGGCTGCTGGCCGGCCAGGACGCGGCCGCCGTGCACGCCCCGGACAACCCGGTCCTCTCCGCCACCGTCTTCCACCGCGACGACCTCGTCGTACGGCTCGTCGACGTGGACGGCGACCCGGAGGACGCGCCCGGATACGTCCTGGGCCTGCACGGGGCCGCCCGGGCCGACGTGGCCTCCGGGACCACCAGGGCCAGCGGAAGGGCCAGCGGAGCCGGCGGGGCCAGCAGGGCGGCTGAGACCGCCGGTACCGCCGGGATCGCCGTGGCCGAGCGGCTGCTGGACACCTCCGCCGTCGGTGTCGACGGGCCCCTGACGGAGGCCCGCACGCTGTCGCTGCTGCTCGCCCGGGTCCGTATGAGGCCCCTGACCGACCGGCGCTCGTCCGACTCCTGAGCCGGACGGCCGAAGCACGCACCCCAGGAACACGCGGTCAGGCCCCACACACACCCACCGCCCACACACCCCGAACCACGCGGCCCCACCACGCGGCCGGCCAGGCCCAACGGCGCGCCCGCCGGTCTGTGTGGACACTCCCCTCCCCCACCGCCTCCTGTCACCCCGGAGTGAACGACATGACAGACCAGCAGGTACGCATCGTCTCCCTCGGCGACATCGCGCCGAACCGCCGCCGCGGCGGAGACCTCCGCGCTCTTCTCACGCCCACCACCGCCGGGTCGACCAGCGGCTTCATGGGCGTGGCGATCGTGCAGCCCGGTGACCGGATCGCCGAGCACTACCACCCGTACTCCGAGGAGTTCGTGTACGTCACCGACGGTGGGCTGGAGGTGGACCTGGACGGGGTGCCGCACTCCCTGTCCACCGGGCAGGGGCTGCTGATCCCCCAGGACATGCGCCACCGCTTCCGCAACGTCGGTGACGTCGAGGCACGCATCGTCTTCCACCTGGGGCCGCTGGCCCCGCGTCCGGAGCTCGGCCACGTCGACACGGAGGACGCCGCGGGCAACGCCCTCCCGCACGACGGGGACCACGCGGGGTGCGCCGGGCAGCACGAGCGCCCCGCCGCCGCGGCCGAGGCTGTGTCATGACCCGGCGTCGGGTCGCCGTCACGGGCATAGGCGTCGTCGCCCCGGGCGGGATCGGCGTGCCCCAGTTCTGGGGCCTGCTGTCCGACGGCCGTACGGCGACGCGCGGCATCTCCCTGTTCGACCCGGCCGGGCTGCGTTCGCGGATCGCCGCCGAGTGCGACTTCGAACCGTCCGAGCACGGGCTCGGCCTCGCCACGGTCCAGCGGTGCGACCGGTACGTGCAGTTCGCGCTCGTCGCCGCCGCCGAGGCTGTGCGGGACGCGAACCTCGACATGGAGCGGGAGGATCCCTGGCGGGCCGGCGCCACCCTGGGCACGGCGGTCGGCGGCACGACCCGGCTGGAGCACGACTACGTCCTGGTCAGCGAGCGCGGCTCGCGGTGGGACGTTGACGGCCGGCGGGCCGAGCCGCACCTGGAGCGGGCCTTCACCCCGGCGACGCTGTCGTCGGCCGTGGCCGAGGAGTTCGGCGTGCACGGCCCGGTGCAGACCGTGTCCACCGGGTGCACGTCGGGCCTGGACGCGGTGGGATACGCCTACCACGCGGTCGCCGAGGGACGCGTCGACGTGTGCCTGGCGGGCGCGGCGGACTCGCCGATCTCACCGATCACCATGGCCTGCTTCGACGCCATCAAGGCGACCTCGCCCAACAACGACGACCCCGCGCACGCCTCCCGGCCCTTCGACGCCGACCGCAACGGCTTCGTCATGGGAGAGGGCGCCGCCGTGCTCGTCCTGGAGGACCTGGAGCACGCCCGGGCCCGTGGTGCGGACGTGTACTGCGAGATCTCGGGCTACGCCACCTTCGGCAACGCCTACCACATGACCGGGCTCACCAAGGAGGGCCTGGAGATGGCACGGGCCATCGACACGGCACTCGACATGGCCGAACTCGACGGCTCCGCCATCGACTACGTCAACGCGCACGGCTCCGGCACCCAGCAGAACGACCGCCACGAGACCGCGGCCGTCAAACGCTCGCTGGGCGAGCACGCCTACGCGACGCCGATGAGCTCGATCAAGTCCATGGTGGGCCACTCGCTGGGCGCGATCGGCTCGATAGAGCTGGCCGCGTGCGTACTGGCGATGGCCCACCAGGTGGTGCCGCCCACGGCCAACTACACGACTCCCGACCCCGAGTGCGACCTGGACTACGTGCCGCGCGAGGCACGGGAGCGGACGCTGCGGCACGTGCTGTCGGTGGGCAGCGGCTTCGGCGGCTTCCAGTCCGCCGTCGTACTGAGCGGTTGTGAAGGAGGGCTGCGATGAGCGGACCACAACGGAACACGCGCCGTCAGCGGGACGGCGGCGGCCACGAGGGCGCCGGCGGGCGCGAGTACGGCGGCAGGCGTGCCGTCGTCACCGGACTCGGCGTGGTGTCCCCGCACGGCATCGGGGCGGAGGCGTTCTGGAAGGCGGCCGAGGACGGCACCAGCAGCCTCGGGCCCGTCACCCGCGAGGGCTGCGACCATCTGCCGCTACGGGTCGCGGGCGAGGTACGCGGCTTCGACGCGGCCGAGACGGTCGAGGAGCGCTACCTCGTCCAGACCGACCGCTTCACGCACTTCGCACTGACCGCCACCCATCTCGCCCTGACCGACGCCCGGTTCGGGCGCGCCGACGTCGAGTCGCCGTACTCGGTGGGCGTGGTCACCGCCGCCGGGTCGGGCGGCGGCGAGTTCGGCCAGCGGGAGCTGCAGAACCTGTGGGGCCAGGGCTCGCGGTATGTCGGCCCCTACCAGTCGATCGCCTGGTTCTACGCCGCCAGCACCGGCCAGGTCTCCATCCGCAACGACTTCAAGGGCCCCTGCGGGGTCGTGGCCGCCGACGAGGCGGGCGGCCTGGACGCCCTGGCACACGCGGCGCTCGCCGTACGGAACGGCACCGACACGGTGGTCTGCGGCGCGACGGAGGCGCCGTTGGCTCCGTACTCGATCGTCTGCCAGCTGGGCTATCCCGAGCTGAGCCGTGCCGGCGAACCCGACCGTGCCTACCGTCCGTTCACCGGTGCCGCCTGCGGGTTCGCGCCGGCCGAGGGCGGTGCCGTGCTCGTGGTCGAGGAGGAGGCGGCGGCCCTGGACCGCGGGGCGGACGTGCGGGCGACGGTGGCCGGACACGCGGCGACCTTCACCGGGCCGTCCCGCTGGGCGGAGTCCCGGGCCGGGCTGGCCCGCGCGATCGAGGGCGCGCTGGCCGAGGCCGGGTGCCGGCCCGAGGAGGTGGACGTGGTGTTCGCGGACGCCCTCGGCGTCCCGGAGGCCGACCGGGCCGAGGCCCTGGCGCTCGCGGACGCGCTCGGCGCGCACGCGCGGCACGTGCCGGTCACCGCGCCCAAGACCGGGACCGGGCGGGCGTACTGCGCGGCACCGGTGCTGGACGTGGCGACCGCGGTGCTCGCCATGGAGCACGGGCTGGTCCCGCCCACCCCGCACGTGTTCGACGTGTGCCACGACCTGGACGTGGTGTCCGGCCGCGCCCGGCCCGCCGAGATCCGCACGGCCCTGGTCCTCGGCCGCGGGCTCATGGGTTCCAACTCGGCACTCGTCGTACGACGGGGCGGCACCGCGCCGTCCGCGAGCGGATGAGGGCCGACCGATGACGAACCTGACGTCCGGCGTCCGGCGTCCGGCGTCCGGCGTCCGGCGTCCAACCCGACCAACGCCAATCCCGAGTGAGCGCCGCCTCCCGGCGAGCACCGACCGAGTGAAGGAGCAACCCGCATGACCGACCAAGTCGACTACCAGGTGACCGTCGAGGAACTGGCGACGCTGATGAAGCGCACCGCCGGCGTGCACGTCGACCCCGTCACCCTCCAGCAGCAGGCCGACGACGGTTTCGACACCTTCGGTCTGGACTCCCTCGGCCTGCTGGGCATCGTGGCCGAGCTGGAGAAGCGGTACGGGCTGGGTCTGCCGGAGCAGGCCGAGCGCTGCAAGACGCCCGCGGATTTCCTCTTGCTGATCAACGGCGCCCTGAAGACGGGAGTGTGACGTGGCAGGCCACACCGACAACGAGATCACCATCGCCGCGCCGATGGAGCTGGTCTGGGACATGACCAACGACATCGACAACTGGCCCCGGCTGTTCAGCGAGTACGCCTCCGTGGACGTGCTCGACCGCGACGGCGACCGTGTCACGTTCCGGCTCACCATGCACCCGGACGAGCAGGACCGGGTGTGGAGCTGGGTGTCCGAGCGCGTCGCCGACCCGACGACCCGCACCGTCCGCGCCCACCGGGTCGAGACCGGCCCCTTCCAGTACATGAACATCGTCTGGGAGTACACCGAGACGGCGGACGGCACCCGGATGCGCTGGATCCAGGACTTCGCGATGAAGCCGGAGGCGCCCGTCGACGACGCCGGGATGACCGACAACATCAACCGCAACTCGCGTACGCAGATGGCGCTGATCCGGGACCGGATCGAGCAGGCCGCGGGCGAGCGACGGACCGCCTCGGTACTCGCCGACTGATACCCGGCCGACCGACACCCGGCCGGCCGGCATCGAGCCGACCCCGGCACCGAGCCGACGCCGACCGACACGAGTCGACCGACACCGACGGAGGGCATCTCCCCATGCACCACACCCTGATCGTCGCCCGGATGGCACCGGGCGCGGCGCCGGACATCGCGAAGGTGTTCGCCGAGTCCGACAGCGGCGAGCTGCCCCACCTGGTGGGGGTCGACCGGCGCAGTCTCTTCGAGTTCGGTGACGGCGTGTACCTGCACCTCATCGAGAGCGAGGCCGACCCGGCCCCCGCCATCGGCAGACTGACCGGACATCCGGAGTTCCGCCAGGTCAGCGAGCGGCTCGAACCGTACGTGTCGGCGTACGACCCGGCGACCTGGCGCGGTCCGAAGGACGCGATGGCGCGTTGCTTCTACCGCTGGGAGCGGACCACCGCCGGCTGACGGACCGCCGCCTCCCCCACCGCGTCGGGGCTGCCCGGGTTCTTCCCGCGCAGCCCCGACGCACGTGTGCGCGTACGACGGGACCCGGACGCCTCGCGGACTCCTCGGAATATCGAAAGGTTGTACGGCTCGAACCGAACCCGCGTGTGAGAAGCCGCACTTCATGTCCTCCGACGGTTTCGCACATCCTTCCGCTTTGATCTTGGGGGGTACAAAAGCACACAGGAGACCACTGTGCGCCCCGCCGACCAGTAGAGAGGACGCACGACGTGGGCCGATCCACAGCCCGCCGGTCACGCCGAAGAAACACCTCGGAGAGTGATGGGCGCGTGTCCCGCGCCCGCAGGCGGCGGCGCCGCAGAACCGGCCGGACGGTCCTGGCCGGCCTGACCTTCGGTGCCGTACTGCTCGCGGGGGGCGCGGCCTTCGCGTACTGGCGGGACACCGGGCCCCAGGCCACGGACGACCAGGTGGCCGACGTCGCCGACGCGCTGGACGCCGCCGGGGCGCCGTCCGGGTCGTCGAGTCCTTCCTCGTCGCCGTCGGTGAAGGCCTCCCCGTCGCCCTCTCCCTCCCCCAGCACCATCGCCATTCCCCCGACCGGCCCGGGCACCTTCGTCACCGCCGACGCCGACGGTTCGACCGTGGGCACGGGCAGCCGCGTACGCCGTTACAAGGTCCTGGTCGAGGAGGGCATCGACGTCCGGGCGAGCGAGGCCGCGGCCGAGATATCGGACGTGCTCGCCCACCGCCGGGGCTGGACCCGGGACGGGACGAACTCCTTCCGGCTGGTGAGCTCCGGCTCGTTCGACTTCGTTGTGAAGATCGCCACGCCGGGCACCGTCGACGCGATCTGCGGCCAGTGGGGCCTCGACACCGGGGGCGAGGTGAACTGCGCGGGCGAAAAGGACGTCGTGGTGAACCTCAAGCGCTGGGTGCTGGGCTCCCCGCAGTTCAAGGGCCCGATCGGCGAGTACCGGGCCCTGATCATCAACCACGAGGTCGGTCACCGCATCGGCCACAACCACGAGACCTGTCCCGGTCCCGGTCTGCCGGCTCCGGCGATGATGCAGCAGATCAAGGGCCTCAAGGGGTGTGTCGCCAACGCCTGGCCCTACGACGACGACGGCGACTACCTGAGCGGACCCTCGGTCCCCTGAACCACCCGCGGACCCCACCGCGACCACCGTCCGCGGACCACCCGAGGACGACCTGGCGGGGCGTTCGGCGGAGGGTTCGCGGGACAGCGGGCGGGGCGCGGGGTGATGATCGGCTCATGACCACCACACCGCGCTTCGACCCTCGCACCCTCCTGGCGGAGAGCCGGCTCGGCGTGCTGGCGACGATCAAGTCGGACGGCCGCCCGCAGCTCTCCCCCGTCATGCCCGCCTACGACCCGGAGGCCGGCGTCGTCCGCGTCTCCACCCGCGAAGGGCTGGCCAAGACGGCGAACCTGCGCCGGGACCCGCGGGCCGCCCTGGAGGTGACCGCCCCGGACGGCAGGTCCTGGGCCACCGCCGAAGGCGTCGTGACCCTCACCGGTCCCGGCATCGACCCGCACGGGCCGGAGGTCGGGGCACTGGTGGAGTACTACCGCGCCGCCGCCGGCGAACACCCGGACTGGGACGAGTACCGGATGACGATGGTGTCCGAGCGCCGCGTGCTGCTCACGATGTCGGTCGAGCGCGTGTACGGGGCCGACCTCGGCTGAAGTGATGTTCTGTGCCCGAGCGGTGATGGATCCGTCCGCCGTTTGCGTACCTCCTGGCGACAAGCACGAGTACCGGTCACGAGTACGACTCGTCGGCGAGTCTCTCGCGTCGCCCCTGGAGGAACCATGCGCCTGTCCCGCGACAGGATCGGAGTCGTCGTCCTGTTCGGTGCGATGACCCTGACCCTCACCGCTCTGGCCTTCCCAGCCGTGCTCGGTCTGGACGGGGCCGACGGTGACCAGAACCGTGTCGTCGCGAGCACGGAGTTCGGGCCGCTCACGGAGGCCGACCGCGACTTCGTGGTCAAGGTCCGGGCCGCCGGGCTGTGGGAGTATCCGCTGGGCGAGATGGTGATGGAGCGCGGTACGTCGAAGGCGATGAAGACCGCCGGCGAGCATCTGGTCGTCGGCCACGCCGGGCTGGACGCGATGTGCCGGGAGATCTCTCCCGAACTGGGCATCACGCTGCCCAACAGGGCCTCTCCCCAGCAGGAGGGCTTCGTGGCGACGGTGGACGCCAAGAGCGGCGAGGAGTTCGACTCGTCGGCGGTCAACATCATGCGGGTGACCCACGGCCGGATCTTCCCGGCGATCGCCGAGATCCGGGCCACCACCAAGAACACGCTCGTGCGGCAACTGGCCGACCTGGCCAACGACACCGTCCTGGACCACATCACGGTGCTGGAGAAGACCGGGCTGGTCGAGTACGACCGGGTCACCTTCCAGCAGACCGGTCCGGCGAAACTACCGAGGGAGAAGGTCACCCCGCCCCCGCCGCAGCCGGGAGAGCGGGTGCTCGTGCTCAAGCCGCGGCCCGACCTGAACGTGAACACGGCCTCCCCGTCGCCCACCCCCTCGCCAGCGGCCCCGTGACGTGCCGTGCCCCTGCAGCGTCAGGCGTCGCGGGCCGCTGTGACGTCCGCCGCCCAGCCGAGCGGATGCGGCTGGGGGTCGTCCGGTGCCGGGGCGAGGGGCTCGCCGCCCGCCTCGCTGAAGGCGGTGAGCGCCTCGACGAGCGCCGCCCGCTGACGGGGCTCGAGCCGTTCGACGATCGCGGCGACCTCGGTGCGGCGCCGGGCACTGACGTTCTCGACGGTGCGTCGGCCCTCGTCGGTGAGTCGGAGGAGGGTCTCGCGCCGGTTGTCGGGGTTTGTCTGCCGGTCGGCGAGCCCGGCCGCGATCAGCCGGTCGACCATGCGCATCGCCGTGGACGGGGCGACCTGGAGATGGTCGGCGAGCGCGACCAACTTGGTGGCGCCCCTGGTGGCGAGCACCATCAGCATCCGGAACTGGGGCAGCGTCACCCGCTCCTCCACCTCGGCGAGCGACCTCGCGGAGACGGCCACCAGCAGTCGCGACGCGGCCAGTACGGCCCCGGTGACCGCGTCGACGTCGTCCAGGCCCCCGATGGGCATCTCACGCTCCGGCATGGGTCCTTTCTACCGTGCCGGCGTTCCCGCCCATCCACCTGATCGCGCGTCAGGGTGCCGCTCCGGTGACCGGATCCACGCAAAGGGAGCGGCGGAGACCGTCGATCCGCCTCTCCCTGTACAAAGAGGGACGCGGAAGGTGGTTCTCGTCCCGGAACGAGCGTCAGCAGCCAGGACGGTCACCGGGTTCGGCAGCCGCCACCCGGGAACAGCCCGGCGTCTTCGCACGTTCACGGGATTGGCGGTGGACGGCGACAAGGCGTCGTTCCGCGCAGCCGGGCGGGCCGTCCCCATGTACGGCGCGCGCAGTGGGTGGGAGAGAGAGCGTCCGGGGGCCCTGGCGATCACTTTTTGCACTGTGCAATGATCCGACGGGCGACCGGCCCGCGACCGCGTGCTGTACGGCGCCCAGGAGTGACACCGGCACCTGTGCCCCGGCACCCGACGGCGCGGGACGACGCACCGGGGGCGTGGGCGGGCCCCGCCGTCCCGCTCACACTCACGCCCGGCCGCCGTACGGGCCGAAGAAGAGAGGAAGAGCGGGACCATGACCGCTTCGGGGCCGGACAGCGGCGCCACGCCGGACGAGCCGGACGGTACGCCGTCCGTACCGGAGTACGTCTGGCGGCAGTTCCTGGACGACGACGAGCGCGCCATCCGCGCCTCCGCCCCGAGGGAACCCGCCGCACGGGACCGGACACCCGGTTGGCGCCCCCTGCCTCCGGACGGCACGGACAGCACGGACAGCACGGACAGCACGGACAGCACGGACACGACCATGAAGACGTCCATCGGCCGTCCGTCCGACGTGATCGGCGAGCCGTGGCACCCGGAGGATCCGGGTGCCGGCACGGCCTGGCGTGAACTGGACGGCCGCGCCCGGGTCCGGCGGGTCGGCCGGGTGATCGGCACGGCCGCGGCGGTCGCCCTCGCCCTGACCGCGTGGTCGCAGCTGTCCACCGGGACCGGCACCCCGGGCGGCGGGCCGGCCGACACGATCGGGCAACACCTGGAGGAGGGTCCCGTCCTGCCCACCGCCGCCTCCCTCGCGCCGACGGCCTCCGGCGACGCGACCCCCGCGGTCTTCGAATCCACCCCGTCCGTGGTCCCCCGGGCGTCCTACTCCGCCTGGACTCTCGACTGAACCGGGCTCGACGCGGGTGCGACGACACCCGCATCCGCATCCCCATCCGCATCTACTGATCGGCAGCCCGCTCCGGTTGGCTTGTGCCGGTGGGCGTCAGGCGCTGTGCTTGCGGGACGCCGTCTTCTTGGCGGTGCTCCTGCCGGCGCCCGTCGCCTTCGGGGCGGCGGTCTTCGCCGCACTCCTCTTCGCAGGCTGGGCGGACCTCCCCGTCGACTTCTTCGCGTCGGTCTTCTTCCTGTCGGTGTTCTTCGCCGCCGTGCTCTTCCCTGCCGTCTTCTTCGCGGTCGTCGTCTTGCCTGTCGTCTTCCGCGCCGCCGGCTTCTGCCCCGCCGCCGTCTTCTGCTCCGCCGCCGGCTTCTGCTCCGCCGCCGACGTCGACTTCTTGCCGCCGGTCTCCTTGGGCGTCCACCGGGATGCCGCCCCGCGCTGCGGCAGCGTCCTGACCTCGGCCTCCTCGGCGGGGCCGGACGCCTCCCCGCCCCGGGACCCGCGGGCCGCCCGCACGCTGTTCTCCAGCGCGGCCATCAGGTCGAGCACCTTGCCGGACGGTGCCGCCTCGTGGGTCTGAGGGGGCGCCTCCCCGGCGGCTTTCGCGGCGATGACCTCTTCCAGGGCCTCGCGGTACTCGTCGTGCAGGTCGTCCAGGTCGATCTCGCCGAGCGTGGCCATCAGGGCGTCCGCGAGGTCCAGTTCCTGGTCGCGGACGGTGACACCGGCGTCCGGGGCGACGACCTCGGGGGCGCGCACCTCGTCCGGCCAGAGCAGGCCGTGCATCACGATGGCGTCGCCGACGACCCGGAGCATGCCGAGGCGCTCACGGCCCCGCAGCGCGAACTTGGCGACGGCGACCCGGTTGCTGCGCCCCAGCGCCTCGCGCAGCAGCGTGTACGGCTTGGCGGCGGGGGCGCCGCTCGCCGCGAGGTAGTACGCGGAGCCCATCTGGAGCGGGTCGACGCGCTCCCTCGGCACGAAGGCCACGATCTCGATCGTCCGCGCGGTCGGGACCGGCAGCTGGGCCAGGTCCTCGTCGGTGATCGGGATCATGGAACCGTCGGCGTCCTCGTATGCCCTGCCGATCTCGTCCTGGCCGACCTCGCGGTCCTCCAGCTCACAGACCTTGCGGTAGCGGATGCGTCCGCCGTCCTCCGTGTGGATCTGGCGGAAGGAGACCGAGTGGCTCTCCGTCGCGTTGATCAGCTTGACCGGGATACCGACCAGACCGAAGGAGATCGCGCCGTTCCAGATGGATCGCACGTGCAGCACCCCTTTCCGGTCGGTCGACCGCTGGACGACCATCGGGCGGTTTGTCCGCGATTCGTGAGATTCTCATGGTATGGCGCCTATCACAGAGGTGGAGGGGCGACGGATCGCCCTCAGCAACCTGGACAAGGTGCTGTATCCGGCGACCGGCCTCACCAAGGGTGAGCTGCTGCACTACTACGCGACGACCGCGCAAGTGCTGCTGCCGCATCTACGGGACCGTCCGGTCTCCTTCCTGAGGTATCCGGACGGACCGGACGGCCAGGTGTTCTTCACCAAGAACGTGCCGCCGGGTACGCCCGACTGGGTCACCACGGCCGAGGTGCCCCGGTCGGAGGGGCCGGCGCGGATGGTGCTGGTGCAGGACCTGGCGAGCCTGATGTGGGCGGCGAACCTGGTGACCGAGTTCCACACACACCAGTGGACCGCGGACGATCCCGACGAGGCCGACCGGTTGGTCTTCGACCTCGACCCCGGGCCGCCCGCGACCGTCGTGCAGTGCTGCGAGGTCGCCCTGTGGCTGCGGGAGCGGCTGGCGGCCGACGGGATCGAGGCGTACGCCAAGACGTCCGGGGCGAAGGGGCTGCATCTGCTGGCCGGGGTGCGGGGGTCGTCGTCGGAGCGGGTGTCGGAGTACGCGAAGGCGCTGGCGGTGGAGGCGGAGCGGGCGCTGCCGCGGCAGGTGGTGCACCGGATGACGCGCAGCCTGCGGCCGGGGAAGGTGTTCGTCGACTGGAGCCAGAACGCGGCACGCAAGACCACGGCCACTCCGTACACGATGCGGGCGCGTTCCCAGCCGGCGGTCTCGACGCCGGTGACGTGGGACGAGGTGGCCGGGTGCCGGAGCGCGGAGCAGTTCGTCTTCCGGGCGGACGACGTCGGGCCGCGGGTGCGGGACTACGGCGATCTGCTGGCACCGCTGTTCGAGCGGCGGCGAGCGGCACCCCTGCCCTGACCGGCGTGCGGCACCCTGCCCTGCCCCTCGCACCCTGCCCCGCGAACGGCTCCCCCGCCACGGCCCTGGCCCCACCCGCGACCGCTCTCAGACGCGCGTCCAGGTGGTGCGGTCACGGGCCATGGCGTGCAGGGCCTCCACGTCCACCGGTTTGAGCACCCCGCCCGGGCGGGCCAGGCCGGGCAGCTCCTCGCCCGTGAGGACGCGGACCGAACGGGGCGGGCCCGCGACGACCACGTGCGCCGCGCCGACGAGGACGGGACGGACCTCGGCCGTCAGGGCGTAGGAGGCCCGGTCGGCGTCTGCGCGGACCCGGCGCAGCAGCGGAAGCGGTTCGCGGCGACCCAGCGCGACCAGGGGGTCGGCGATGCGCACACGCTGCCTGCGGGCGGACAACGCGTGGACGGCGTAGAGGCCGCCGGGGCCGATCACCAGGTGAGGTGATGGGCCCGGCCCGCCGTGCCACCAAGTAGGCATGCCACAGACCGCTCATGCCCATCACCGGTCCTCTGGACTGAGCGGGAGCAATTCCCCTGAACCATCACTCCGGTGGAGCAGGGGTTCCGCACGCCGACACCGCACCCGTGTCCCAGATCGCGCTGACCACGCTACGCCAATCGCTCCAGCACAAAGCAAGCCTTCGAGTAGACCATCACACGATCGAGTTAGTGCGACCTATGGGCGTGCCCGTTGGGCACTCGCCCCACGGACCACGGGAACAGGAGGGGTGCTGCGGGGGCAAGAACCCGGTTACCTTTGAGGTGGTCGGACGGACCTTCGGGCGGGCTGGGGAGGCGCTGGTGCGTACCCGTGGGAAGGGAGCGGACGCGCCGGCTCCGGGCCGGCCGTGGGACGAGATCGTGCCGGGGCTGTGGATGGGCGGGCACGAGTTCCAGCGGCAGGCCGGGGAGCTGGAGTTCGCCGTGGTACGGGACGAGTTCGATCTCGTGCAGACCCTGCTCCGACTGCCCGGACACGGGCCGGACCAAGGTGTCGAGCACCATGTGTGGCCGATCCCCGACGGGCCCCTCGACGGCACCCAGCTCGCGGGTGTCATCCGGCTGGCGGAGGCCGCGGGCGAGGCACTGGACAGGGGCCGCAAGGTCCTCGTCCGCTGTTACCACGGGTACAACCGCTCCGGCCTCGTCGTCGCGCACACGCTCGTGCGCCGGGGCGGTACGGCCGAGGAGGCGGTGCGGCTGATCCGTGCCCGGCGCTCGCGGTGGGCGCTGCACAACGACCTCTTCGTGGAGTACCTGCGGACCGGTCTGGACACCGCGCGGCTGCTGGAGGAGCTGGCCGAGTAGCCCGGCCCTCCGCCACGCAGGCAAAATGGACTTCCGTCCGAAAAGGGTGTAGCGGATCACCGATTCCGGTCACCTGATGTCACTGGACGACCGAACCCCTGGAGTGCAGTGCTCCCGAGCCGCCGTGGCCGCTGCGCCCGCGTCCCCGCCGCCCTCGCGCCGCTCCTGGTGACCGTGGCGGCCGGAGCGCTGGCCGCCTGCGGTGACTCGGGACGGGCTGCGGAGCGCGGGCGCGACACCGGCCGCGCAGAGCCCGGCGTGCGCGCAGTGCGTGAGCATCTGCTCAGCCTGCACAGCCGTCGGATACACAGGCCCGGCGGGCCGGCCGCTGCCCCGATGGCGCAGTGCGGCGGGCGGTCCGTGGTGGGCGCTCCTAAGGTGGCGGTTAGTCACCTGAAGACCCGTTGGCTCCCCACTCCCCGGGAGGTACTCCCATGTCCCTGCTGTCCGCACTGTCCCCGCGTTCACCGCTCCTGCGCGGCCTCGCCACCGCCGTCGCCGCCGGCGCGCTCGCCACCGCCGTCGCCGTCACGCCCGCCGTCGCGAACGACGAGTGGGGTGGCGGGGACTCCGGCTCCGACAGCGCCACCACCAGCCCCTCCGGCGGGAACGGCGGTGGAAACGGAGGAGGTGACGGAGGAGGGGGCAGCGGCGGGAACGGCGGTGGCCACGGGGCCGGGAACGACGGCCGCCAGGAGCAGGGCAGCTACCGCGGCGTCGTCACGGCCGACCGGCTCGCCCTGCGCACCTCGCCGGCCCGCGGCTCGGACGTCATCCGGTACGCCCACCGCGGCGAGACCGTGCACATCTACTGCAAGACCCCCGGCGACAAGGTGAAGGGCAACCCGCTCTGGTACCTCCTGACGGACGGCACCTGGGCCTGGGGCGCGGCCCGCTACATCGACAACGTCGGGCCCGCGCCGCGCTGGTGCTGATGCGAACGACTCACACACCGCACCATTTGGGTAAGTTCCGGACATGACCAAGGCCGGAACCGGAACCGGAATCACCGTGGCACAGGCGGACACGCCCGCTCCCGTCGCCCGCCTCCCCCGGCGCCGTGGCATCGAACTCTCACTCATTCTCACGGCCGTCCTGCTGTCGGTGTTCGGCTACTGCAACGTCGGTCTCGCCCAGCACGGCACCCTCCCGCCCGGCGCCGCCGGTTACGGCGCCGGGCTCGGTGTGCTCGCGCTCCTCGCCCATCTGGCGGTACGGCTGCGCGCCCCCTGGGCCGACCCGCTCCTGCTGCCCATCGGGGTACTGCTCAACGGCCTCGGTCTGGTGCTGATCTACCGGCTCGACCTGGAGACGCCCGGCGACCGGGCGGCCCCCGCCCAGCTGGTGTGGTCGACGCTGGGCGTCGGGCTGTTCATCGTGGTCGTGCTGCTCCTGCGCGACCACCGCGTGCTCCAGCGCTACGCCTACGTCAGCGTCGCCGCCGCGCTCGTCCTGCTCACCGTGCCGATCTTCTTCCCGGCCGTGAACGGCGCCCGCATCTGGATCCGGGTCGAGGGTTTCTCCATCCAGCCCGGCGAGTTCGCGAAGGTGCTGCTCGCGGTGTTCTTCGCCGCCTACCTGGCAGCGAACCGCAGCGCGCTGGCGTACGCGGGGCGCCGGGTGTGGCGGCTCCAGCTGCCCACCGGCCGCGTCCTCGGTCCGATCGTCGCGGTCTGGCTGGTCAGCGTCGGCGTCCTGGTCCTGGAGCGCGACCTCGGCACCTCGCTGCTCTTCTTCGGCCTGTTCGTCGTCCTTCTCTACGTCGCCACCGGCCGCACCGGCTGGATCGCCGTCGGCCTGGTGCTGGCCTCGCTGGGCGCGGTCGCGGTGGGCTGGCTGGAGCCGCACGTGCACAGCAGAGTGGAGGACTGGCTGCACCCCTTCGCGTCGATCGAGGCGGGCCGGGGACCCAACCAGCTGGCCCAGTCGCTGTTCGCCTTCGCGGCGGGCGGGGTGACCGGCACGGGCCTGGGCCTCGGCCACTCCGTCCTGATCGGCTTCGCCGTCAAGTCGGACTTCATCCTGGCGACCGCCGGGGAGGAGCTGGGCTTCCTGGGCCTGACCGCGATCTTCCTCCTGTACGCGCTGCTGGTGGAGCGCGGCTACCGGGCGGGGCTCAGGGCCCGCGACCCCTTCGGCCGGCTGCTCGCGGTCGGCCTCTCCTCGATCGTGGCGCTCCAGGTGTTCGTCATCGCGGGCGGGGTGACCGGGCTGATCCCGCTGACCGGCATGGCGATGCCGTTCCTGGCCCAGGGCGGCTCCTCGGTCGTCACCAACTGGGCGATCGTGGCGCTGCTGATCCGGGTCAGCCACGCGGCCCGCAGCCAGGCCGGCCAGGCCGACGGGCAGGTGGCGCCGTGAGAGCCGGGAAGCTCCGGTGACCCGGAACATCCGGCACGCCGCCGCCTTCTGCGCCCTGCTGTTGGTCGCCCTGCTGGTGAACGCGGCCCGGGTGCAGATCGTCCAGGCCCCGGAGTACGACGACAACCCGGCCAACCGCCGCCCGGACATCGCCCGCTACCAGCAGCCGCGCGGCGACATCCTGGTCGGTGGCGAGCCGGTCACCGGCTCCCGGGACACCGGCGAGCACCTGCGCTTCGAACGGACGTACCAGGACGGGCCGATGTACGCGCCGATCACCGGCTTCGCCTCGCAGGCGTACGGGACGACCCTGCTGGAGGGCGCCGAGGACGGCCTCCTGTCCGGCGCCGACCCGCTGCTCGCCCCGCTCCCCCTCTGGAACGACGTCACGGGCGCCCCCAACCCGGGCGGCGACGTCGTGACGACGATCGACGCGGCCGCGCAGCGGGCCGCGTTCGAGGGGCTCGGCCGGCGCAAGGGGGCGGTGGCCGCGATCGAGCCGACGACCGGCCGCATCCTGGCACTGGTGTCCACGCCGTCGTACGACCCCCAGCTGCTGTCGGGGAACAGCGCGGCCGCCACCCGGACCTGGGACCGGCTGAACAGCGACCCGGACCGGCCGATGCTCAACCGGGCCGTGCGCCGTACCTACCCGCCCGGTTCGACCTTCAAGGTGGTCACCGCGGCGGCGGCGCTGGACTCGGGCGTCGTCCGGGACCTCGACGCGCCGACCCGCTCCCCCGCCCCGTACACCCTGCCCGGGACTCGGACCAGGCTCACGAACGAGGCCGACGGATGCCGGGACGCGTCGCTGCGGGAGGCCTTCGAGTGGTCCTGCAACACGGTGTTCGCCAAGCTCGGCGTGGACGTGGGCGTGCGTGCCATGGCGGCGACGGCGGAGGCCTTCGGCTTCAACGACTCCCGGCTGCGCATCCCCTTCGCCGTCTCGCGGAGCACCTTCGACACCTCGGTGGACCGGGCACAGCTCGGGCTGTCGTCGATCGGGCAGTACAACACGCGGGCGACTCCGCTGCAGATGGCGATGGTGGCGGCCGCGGTGGCCGACGGCGGCCAGGTGCGCTCGCCGTACCTGGTGGAACGGACCCTGCGGGCGGGCGGCAGCATCCTGGCGACGGCGGGGCCCGGGCCCTCGCGGGAGGCGATGCGACCGTCGACGGCCGCGCGGCTGAAGGAGCTGATGACCGGCGTGGTGGAGAACGGCACCGGCGCGATCGCCGCCATCCCCGGCGCCACCGTCGGCGGCAAGACCGGCACCGCGCAGCACGGGGTGGGCAACTCGGGCGCCCCGTACGCGTGGTTCGTCTCCTGGGCGCAGGGCGACGACGACCTGGAGCCGAGGGTGGCGGTCGCGGTGGTGGTCGAGGGCTCGGCTGCGGACCGCGAGGACATCAGCGGCAGCGGGCTGGCGGCACCGATCGCGCGGGCGGTGATGGAGGCGGTACTCACGTCGTGAGACGGGGGTACCACGGCGCGAACGGGCCGTACGCCTTCACACTGCGGACGTCGTTGCGGGCAGGGTCGTCGGTACTGGAGGCGGGTGCGGTGCCGGAGGGACTGGGCTGCCCGGTCTAGCGACGGCGGTTGACGGCGGTGAGGTCGATGTCGATGGTGAACGGAACGGTGAGCTTGAGGCGGTTGTGGAAGATGCCGGTCAGGCCGTAGGCCGCGGTGGCGGGGTCGATCTCGTAGACGTATACGACCGGAAGTCCGTCGTTCTCCTCGACCCGCCAGTAGTGAGGGATACCCGCACGCGCGTACTTCTGGGGTTTTACCTCACGGTCCCGGTCCTCCGACTCCTCGGAGACGACCTCGACCGCGATCACGACGTCCTCCGGCCGGTACCAGGTCTGCTTCGGACCCGCGTCCGCGTCGGCACGGAACACCAGAACATCGGGCTCCGGCCGATTGCGCTTGTTGAGTTTGATCGTCATCTCCCGGATGACATCGAGCTCCTCCGGCGCCTGGGCCAGCAGGGCGTTGTCCAGCAGGCGGATGGCGCGTGAGTGGGAATTCGTCTGCGGACCCACGAAGACAAGACTCCCGTCGATCAGCTCCGTATGCGGAGGCAGGTTGGGAAGCTCGTCGAGGTCGTCCGCCGTCCAGCCGCCCTCCGGCGGGCGCGGCCACTCGTAGTCGTCGTCCAGCCCGTAGTCACGTCCGGCGCTCATGATCGCTCCCGTGCGCTGGAGTCTGCCTGGCTCTGCCAGCGTACCCAGGGAGAACGTCGACTCTTCGATCCATCAGCTGATCCGACACCGCGCCGTTGACGCCCGGCCTCACCTTTACCCACGGTCGACAAGTCCCGCCCAAGGGATTGACGGGCTTACTGACGCGCAGTCTCATAAGACGGAGCGAGTGGAGTGACCGCCGGTAACACGGACCGTACGACGAGGTGGGACAGCCATGACGACCCTGACGGAAGCCGACGCGCTCGACGGTCTGCGCGACGCTCTCGGCCTGCTCAAGGACCGGGAGCAGGTGGCCGAACGGCTGCTCGCCTCTTCCGCCAAGCACTCCTTCGACCCGGACAGGGAGCTGGACTGGGAGGCGCCCTTCGAGGAGGGGAAGTGGTTCTGGCCGCCGGAGCTGGTGTCGCTGTACGACACCCCGCTCTGGAAGCGGATGAGCGAGGAGCAGCGCATCGCGCTCTCCCAGCACGAGGCCGCGGCGCTCGCCTCGCTCGGCATCTGGTTCGAGCTGATCCTCATGCAGCTGCTGGTGCGGCACATCTACGACAAGTCGGCGACGAGCGCGCACGTGCGCTACGCGCTGACCGAGATCGAGGACGAGTGCCGGCACTCGAAGATGTTCGCCCGGCTCATATCGCGCGGCGAGACGCCGTGGTACCCGGTGAGCCCCCTGCACCAGCACCTGGGCCGCCTGTTCAAGACGATCTCCACCACGCCCGGCTCCTTCACCGCCACGCTGCTCGGCGAGGAGATCCTGGACTGGATGCAGCGGCTGACCTTCCCCGACGAGAGGATCCAGCCGCTGATCCGGGGCGTCACACGCATCCACGTCGTGGAGGAGGCCCGTCACGTGCGCTACGCCCGTGAGGAGCTGCGCCGACAGATGGTGACGGCCCCGAAGTGGTCGCGGGAGTTCACCCGGGTCACCTCCGGCGAGTTCGCCCGCGTCTTCTCCGTGGCCTTCGTCAACCCCGAGGTCTACACGAACGTCGGCCTGGACGGGCGCGAGGCCATGGCCCAGGTCAAGGCCAGCGGCCACCGCCGCGAGATCATGCAGACCGGCGCGAAGCGGCTGACCGACTTCCTGGACGACATCGGCGTGCTGCGGGGCGTCGGACGACGGCTGTGGAGGTCTTCGGGGCTGCTGGCGTAGGCACCGGGCGGGGCCGCGCCGATTAGGCTGCGGTGCATGACCCCGCAGGCCTCCACTCCCGCCTACCGCCGGCTCAGTGTCGAGGAGCGCCGCGTCCAGTTGCTCGGCGCGGCACTCGCCCTCTTCGCGCACCGGCCACCGGAGGAGGTCTCCCTGGACGACGTGGCCGAGCAGGCCGGGGTCTCGCGGCCGCTGGTCTACCGGTACTTCCCGGGCGGCAAACAGCAGCTGTACGAGGCCGCGCTCAGGTCCGCCGCCGACGAGCTGCGGCTGTGCTTCGACGAGCCGCGCGAGGGCCCGCTGCTCGCCCGGCTCTCCCGGGCCCTGGACCGCTACCTCACCTTCGTCGACCAGCACGACACCGGCTTCAGCGCCCTGCTGCGCGGCGGCAGTGTGGCCGAGACCTCCCGGACCTCCTCCATCGTGGACGGCGTACGCCGGGCCGCCGCCGACCACATCATGAGCCACCTGGACGTCGCCGAGCCCGGCCCGCGGCTGCGGATGACCGTCAGGATGTGGATCACGGCGGTGGAGGCGGCCTCGCTGATCTGGCTGGACGAGGGCAAGGAACCGCCCTTCGACGAACTGCGGGACTGGCTCGTCGAGCAGTTCGTCGCCGTGCTGACGGTCACCGCCCGCCGCGACCCGCAGACGCAGGCTCTGGTCGAGGCGCTGATCGAGGCGTCGGTCGAGGCGCCGGTCGAGGCGTCGGTCGAGGCGCCGGTCGAGGCGCCGGTCGAGGCGCCGGCAGGGGACGTCTGACACCGACGCGGGCCATCCGGCACCGGCGCACCGGCGTCTGACACCGGCGCCCGGATCGCTGACACTGGTGCCGTGAAGAGCGCAGACACACCCTTCGAGGGCGGTCCCATGGACGGGCGGACACTGCCCGTGCTGGTCGGGATGACCGGGCACCCGCCGAAGACCTACCGCATCCCCGTACCGGACCCGGACGGTGGCCCGCCCGCCGTGCTCGTGTACCGGCGGGTGCCCCGGAACGCCAGGGGCGGGCTCGGGCTCGCCCGCTGGAAGTACGCGTACGACCCGGAGGGTGGGAAGGGCTCCGGCCGGAAGTGGCCCTGGTCCAGGCCGGACGCCACCCCGGGCACCGGACCGGACACCGCACCGGACGCGAAGCCCGCCGCCGATCCAGACGCCACGCCGGACGGCAAGCCGGACGACGCCCACGGGTGACCCCGTTGCGCCGAACCGCGCACACTCGGCGCGCGGAGCCCGGGAACACGTCACATGCTCGCCGTGCGGAGCGGACGAGCCGCCTCGCACCGGAGGTGATGGCGTGTCAGGAAGGTTTGTGCGTCTGGTGTGTACGGCGGCGGTTGCGGCCGGGATCGTCCTCGCGCCCGTGCCCGCCACGGCCGAACCCGAGCCCGGCGGAGTCGGCAGGGCCAGTGGGGCCGGCGCCGACCGGTCCGTGGCCAAGCTACTGACGGACCTTCAGCGGCTCTACCAAGAGGCCGAGAAGGCCACCGAGACCTACAACGCCACCGAGGAGCGCCTGAGGAAACAGCGCGCCGAGGTGAAGCGCCTGAACGCCGCGCTGGCCCGCACCCGGCTGTCCCTGCACGACAGCCGCGGAGCGGCCGGACGGCTGGCCCGGCAGCAGTACCAGAACAGCAGCAACCTCTCCCCCTATCTTCGGCTGCTGCTGGCCCGCGATCCGCAGCACGCGCTCGACCAGGGGCATGTGATCGGACAGCTGGCCCGGGAGCGGGCCGAGACGGTGGGACGCCTGACCGGCGACGAGAAGAGGGCGGGCGAACTGGCCCGGCGGGCGCGTGAGGCCCTGGACGAGCAACTCGCCCTCGCCGAGCGGCAGGAGGTGGAGCGGGACGACGTGGACGAGAGGCTGCGCGCGGTCGAGGAGCTGCTCGTCTCGCTCACCCCCGAGGAGCTGGCCGCGCTGGCCGAGTTCGAGAGGGACGGGATCGCCGAGGACCAGGAGCGGTTCATGGCGTCCGGCGCGCTCGGTGACGACGGCATGCCGTCCGCGGAGGGCGACCGGGCGGTGCGTTTCGCGGTGGAGCAGCTCGGCAAGCCGTACGAGTGGGGCACGGAAGGGCCGGCGTCGTACGACTGTTCGGGGCTGACCTCCGTGGCGTGGGAGCGGGCCGGGACGCCGATCCCCCGGACCAGCCAGGAGCAGTGGGCACGGCTGAAGCGGGTGCCGCTCGGCGAGCTCCGGCCCGGTGACCTGGTCGTGTACTTTCCCGAGGCCACCCATGTGGCGCTGTACCTCGGCGACGGCATGGTCGTCCAGGCGCCGCGCCCCGGCGCCGAGGTCAAGGCGTCGCCGATCGCGGCCAACCCGGTGCTGGGCGCCGTACGACCCGACCCCGGCGGGGAACCACTGCGGCGGTACACGCCACCGAGGATCCCCGAGGGGGCGACGGACGGATCCGACGAGGGGTACGCGGCGGCGGACTACGCGCCGGTCGCGCCCGAGACCTCCATCAGGTAGCCCTCGGCCTTCGCCGGGTCGTAGAAGAAGTTCTCGAAGTCGGCCGGGTCGTCGAAGCCGTTGGCGAAGCGGTCGGCGATGGGCTGGAGTTCGCCGGCGGCGCCGAACAGGTCGAGGACGTGCTCCGGCGGCGGGGCGAGCATGGTGTTCGTCCACTTGGTGACGTGCTGGGCCGTCTCCCAGTAGCGGTCGAAGGTCTGCCGCATCCAGGCCTCGTCGAACTCCTTCTCCCCCTGTTCCAGGATGGAGGCGAGGTAGGAGGCGGCGCACTTGGAGGCGGAGTTGGAGCCCTGGCCGGTGATCGGGTCGTTGGCGACGACCACGTCGGCCACGCCGAGGACCAGGCCGCCACCGGGCAGCCGGCCGACCGGGTTGCGGACGGTGGGGGCGTAGCGGCCGGCGAGCGTGCCGCCGGCGTCGGTCAGTTCGACCTTGGTGGCCCGCGCGTACTCCCAGGGGAGGAACCTCTCCATGAGTTCCAGGGTCAGGGAGAGGTGCTCCGCCGGGTCCTTGACGTCCTTGAAGGCGTCCAGCGGGCCGCCGGGTACGCCCTCCCAGAACAGGATGTCGGCGCGGCCCGAGAGCGTGACCGTCGGCATGATGAACATCTCGCCGACGCCGGGGACCAGGTTGCAGCGCACCGCCGCCATGTCCGGGTGCTCCGGGCGCGGGCCCATCCCGTGGACGTAGGCCACCGCCAGCGCGCGCTGCGGCTCGCCGTACGGGGAGCGGGACGCGTCGCGGCCGAACATCCGCACCAGCTCGCCCTTGCCCGCCGAGACGAGGACGAGGTCGTAGGCGCGGGAGAAGTAGTCGAGGTCCCCGACGGCCACGCCGTGGATGACCAACTGGCCGCCGCGCTGTGCGAAGGTCTCCATCCAGCCGGCCATCTTGACGCGCTGGTCGACCGACTGCGCGAAGCCGTCCAGGTGTCCCACCCAGTCGATCGCGCGCTGCGAGGGGCCCGGGTCGAAGGAGCCGGGGGCCGCCACCGAGACGCCGAGTCCTTCGATCTTCGGGGCCTGGGACTCCCAGAAGTTCAGCTGGAGATCGCGCTCGTGCTGGAGTGCCGTGTGGAACATGCACTGCGTCGACATGACCCGGCCGGTGCGGATCTCGTCCGCCGTCCGGTTGGACATCAGGGTGACCTCGTAGCCGTGCGACTGGAGGCCGAGGGCGAGCTGGAGACCGGACTGGCCGGCTCCGACGACGAGTATCTTCCGCATGCGGTTTCCGTCTCCTACTCGGGGTTCGTCTACTCGGGAGTTTCGTCGAGCGCGTGACCCACGAGGGACAACAGGGTCTCGATGGCCGAGATCCGGCGGCGCGCGTCCATGATCATTACAGGTATGTGCGCGGGGACCGTCAACGCCTCCCGCACGTCCTCCGCCTCGAACAGCTCGCTGCCGTCGAAGTGGTTCACCGCGACGACGTACGGCAGTCCGCAGCTCTCGAAGTAGTCCAGCGCCGGGAAGCAGTCCTTCAGGCGGCGGGTGTCGGCCATGACGACGGCGCCGATCGCGCCGCGCACCAGGTCGTCCCACATGAACCAGAACCGCTGCTGGCCCGGCGTGCCGAACAGGTAGAGCACCAGGTCGTCGTCGAGCGTGATGCGGCCGAAGTCCATGGCCACGGTGGTGGTGAGCTTGCCCGGGGTGGCGGTGAGGTCGTCGGTCTCCTCGCTCGCCTCGGTCATCAGCGCCTCGGTCTGCAGGGGCGTGATCTCCGAGACGGCGGTGACCAGTGTGGTCTTGCCGACGCCGAAACCGCCCGCCACCACGATCTTCGTGGCCACGGGAGCGCGGGTGCGGTCCGTCTGCCAGGGCCGCACGGGCTCGTCGGGGTCGACGAGGGGGGAGACGCCGTAGGCGGCGTCAGAGACGACGGAGTCCACTGAGCACCCTTTCGAGCAGAGCGCGGTCCGGGCGGCCGGCGCCGTGGCCGGTTCCGGTGCCGTACACACGGATCTTTCCCTGGTCCGCGAGGTCGCTGATGAGCACGCGGACCACGCCGAGCGGCATCTTCAGCAGCGCGGCGATCTCGGCCACCGTTCGCATACGGCGGCACAGTTCGACGATGGCCCGCATCTCCGGCATCACGCGGGAGGTGAGGCTGCCGGCCGTCAGCTCCTTACGCTCCTCGGCGGCTTCGAGTGCGGCGGTGCCGGCGGTGGCACCGACGAACGTCTCGACGAGCAGGACGTGGCCGAAGCGGGTCCGGCCACCGGTGAGCGAGTAGGGGCGTACGCGGGCGGGCTTGCGGTCGGCGCCGCGTACCGGAAGGTTTTTCGGGGTTTTCCTGGGACTGCTGCTCATCGGGTACTCCCCGTCGAGGTCGACACGGACTCCAGGGATTTCCGCAGCTCACCGCGGAGTTCGGGGGTCAGGACGTGACCGGCGCGGCCGACGAAGAGTGCCATGTGGTACGCGATGACGCTCATGTCGCAGTCCGCGGAGCCGTGCACGCCGAGCAGCGAGCCGTCGCTGATCGACATCACGAAGAGGCTGCCCTCGTCCATGGCGACCATCGTGTGCTTCACGGTGCCGAAGTCCATCAGCCGGGCCGCGCCGATGGTCAGGCTGCCGACACCGGAGACGACGGTGGCGAGATCGGCGGCGGAGCCGCGCGGGCCTGTGCGGCGCACGGCCTGGAACTCGCGGGCCGCGTCGTTGCTCTCCTGGTCGGAGGAGAGCAGGAGCAGGCCGTCGGAGGAGACCACCGCCACCGAGAGGATGCCGGGCACCTCCTCGACCAGGTTGGTCAGCAGCCAGTGCAGGTTGCGGGCTTCACTGCTGAGTCCGAAGGTACTGGGAGCGGTCAACTGCTTGCCTCCTCGACAGTGCCCCCCGTTGCTTCTTCGGTCGTGTCCGCTGCGGCGATCTCCGCCTCGACGTCGCGGCGGCCGGCCTCCGCCCCCTGGCGGAATCCGCCCAGGCGGCGGCGGAGTGCGTCGGCGTCGACGGAACCCGTCGTGCGCGGCCGTGGGACCGCCGCGGGTGTGCCGACCTTCGGGGTCCGCTTGGGCAGGCCCTTGTCGGTGACGGGTTCGGCCGGTTCGGTGGGCCTGCTGGTCTCGGCGTGCCCGGCGGTCCGGGTGGTCCCGGCGTCCCCGGCCCCGGCGGCCCCGGCCCCGGTGGCCCCGGCGGTCGCGGTGGCCCCGGTCGGCTCAGTGCCCCCGGTCGGCTCGGGCTCCTCGGCCCGCACGGTGCCCTCGTCAGGGGTGCGGTCGTGGGCGTCGGGGCCGATGGCGTGGGGACCGGGTGCGGACTCCGGTTCCGGTTCCTGTCCCGATTCCGGCTCCGGTCCCGATTCCGGCCCCGGCCCCGGTCCCGATTCCGGCTCCGAGGTCCGGGCCTCTGGCTCGGCCCGGGCCGGGAGCAGGAGGGCCATCGTGGTGTCGTCGGGGAGGTCGCGGCCGGGGGCGGCTTCGGGCTCGGCCGCCTGCGCCTTCGGGGCGATCCCCTCGGAGGCCTGCGCCTCGGGGGCCCGCGTCGTTTCCTGGGCGGGCTCCGGGGCGGCCGGCTCGACCGGGGCACCGGGCTCCTCGCCCCGATGCGCCTGCGCCTGCTGGGCTTGGGCCGTGGCCGTGGCGTCCGGGTCGACGGCCTGGTCGCTCTGCGCGCGTCGTACCGCCTGTTCCGCCGAGGCGACCAGCGGGTCCGCGTCCTTCTCCGCGTCCTTCTCCGCGTCCTTCTCCGTGCCCTCCCGCGTGCCCTTCTCCGCGCGGCCCTGCAGGACGTTGGAGTTGGCCTCCGCGTCGGCACCCGGCAGGGAGAAGGACCCCGTGCCCTCGGACACCGGCACCGCCGGGACGAGCGCGGCCGGCGGTGCCGCGGCGAGCAGCGTGTCGGGCAGGACCACGACGGCCGCGACACCGCCCTGCTTCTGCTCCCGCAGCCGCACCCGCACCCCGTGCCGGTGGGCGAGCCGGGCCACCACGTACAGGCCCAGCCCGAGACCGTCCTCGCTCTCCTGGTCGTAGGAGGCGTCCGGGTCGAAGTCGGTGAGGCGGGCGTTGAGGCCCTCGAGTCGCTCGGTGGCCATGCCGATGCCCTCGTCCTGGACGGAGAGCATCACCTCGCCGTTCTCCAGGAGCCAGCCGGAGACCTCGACGGGCAGGTCCGGCGGCGAGAAGGAGGTGGCGTTCTCCATCAGCTCGGCCAGCAGGTGGGAGAGGTCGTCGGCCGCGAACCCGGCCACGTGGGCGTGCGGCGGCAGCGCGGCGATACGGACGCGCTCGTACCGCTCGATCTCGCTGACCGCGGCCCGGACGACGTCGACCAGCGGCACCGGCCCGGCACTGTGCTGGACGTGCTCGGTGCCGGCGAGCACGAGGAGGTTCTCGCTGTGCCGGCGCATGACCGTGGCGAAGTGGTCGAGCTTGAACAGGGTGGCCAGGCGGTCCGGGTCCTGCTCGCGCTCCTCCAGGCTCTCGATGACCGCGAGCTGCCGCTCGACCAGGCCGAGGGTGCGCAGCGCGAGGTTGACGAAGGTGGAGCCGATGCTCTTGCGTACGACGTCCAGCTGGGCGGCGGACTCGGCGAGTTCGGCCCGCAGTTCCTCGCGGGCGTCGGCCATCCTCTGCCGCTGGCCGACGAGGTGCTTGCGATCGGACTCCAGCGTGTTGACGCGCTCGGCGAGCGTGCCGGCGTGCGCGTGCAGGGCGTTGACGGAGCGGACGACCTGGGCGAACTCGTCGTTGCGGCCGGTGAAGGCGACCGGCTCCTGGGCCGTGGGGGCCTCCGCGTCGGCCAGCCGGGCCGAACCGCGGCGCAGCACGGAGAGCGGGCGGGTGAGGGTGCGGGCCATGGCGGTGGCGACGCCGACGGCGAGCAGCATCAGGGCGCCGAGGGCGGCGATCCGGACCTCCAGCGCGGTGACGTCGTCGTCGCGCAGCTGCTCCAGGGCCGTGGTGCGCTTCTCGTAGAGGGCGGACTCGGCACCGCGCATGGCGTCGACGCGGGCCGAGAGCGTGGCGTCCAGCTTCTTGACGCCGGTGCCGAGGTCGTCGTCGGAGAGCGTCGGCTCGTCCGTGAGGCCGGCGAGGTACTTCTCGGCGGAGTTGACGTCCGGGCCGGCGACGGTGGAGTCGAAACTGTCCCGCGCCTCCTTGGGCGCGCCCTCGCGGAAGTCGGCGAGGGCGGCGTCGGAGCGCACCCGGGCCTGCTGGGCGGCGGCGGCGAGCGCGTCGCGCTGCTCGGCGTCGGCGTCCGAGGACGTGGTCGTCTCGGTCGGCAGGCCGGTGATCGGGTCGATGACGGTCTCGGTGGTGCTCGGCACGTTCAGGGCCGCGAGCAGCAGGCCGCGGGTGGCGGCGGCCTGCTGGACGGCGGTGTCCAGCTCGGCGAGGGCGTACGCGCCGGCGCCCGCGCGGGGCGGCATCAGCTCGGCCAGCTCCTCGGCCAGCGCGTGGAGCTCGGTGATCGCCTCCGAGTACGCCTCGTGCGCCTGGAGAGCGGTGCTCTTGCCGGTGAGCGCCGCCCGGCGCAGTGCCGCGACGGCGTCGAGGTCCTCGCGCAGGGAGGCGGGCGTGTCGGTGTCGGCGCGCAGCTCCTCCACCTGCCGGTCGACCCGTGCGCTGCGCTGCTCGGAAGGCGCCTTGGACCTGGGACGGCCGGCGGCGATGTACGGGGTGACCTCGTCGCGCTCGTCGGCGAGGGAGTGGGCAAGGGTCAGCGCGCCCTGGGTCTGCTCGGCGAGCGTCACCAGTTCCTGGGCGTCGTGCAGTTGCCCGGAGGCAGCCACGACCGAGGGGGCTCCGGCTCCGGCGATGGCGGCGGCCACGACCGTCACCGCGACGATGAGGCGGTTGCGTACGTGGGTCGGACGGCCCTTGCCGACGGGGGACACCGGCGGCGGGGTCGAGGTGCCGGGGGTGCGCTCCGCGCTTCCCGCGGGGGCCGTCTGCTTGGCTGTGCGACGAGGCCGCGTCTTGTGCACCGGTGCTCGCATTCCTGACTCGTGTACCCGTGGGCCCGGGTGGCGCTCCGTCAACTGACCGGCCGGCGTGTGCACTTTCCGCCACGCCCTGGGCTGCCTCCCGGCCGCCGGCTGCGCTTCGGACGGGGCGACCGCGTGTGCAGGGCAGGCCCTCCACCGGTTCCCGACCCTTCCAGTGCCGGTGGGCGGTGGGCATGCATCGTCCGACCCGCCACCCGAAGGAGTGAACCCCGGACGGGAGTTGGTGGGCAAGTTCCTCCGGCTCGTGCGACGAGCCTGTGCGGCGCGCCGGTTGGACGTCTGCGACGGGCGGTGGCACTATGTGCCGCCGCGCGTTGCCGGAGTACGGAATTCCACCTCAAATCCGGCGCCTGACCTGCGCCGCCGCGTCGCTCCCGGAGAAGTTGCCGGCCTCTTGCGGACCCTGTGAAGGGGTCGTGCAGACTGGCCGGATGCGTACGGAACTCGTCTCGGAACCCGGCCTCGCGGACCGTCCCAACGAGGACTTCGCGAGCGTCGGGCTACCGGCCTCGGGGCAGGGTGGTTCACTCGTCGTGCTGGACGGTGTGACACCGCCGCGGAGCGGGACGGGTTGTCTGCATTCCGTGCCCTGGTTCACCGCGCGCCTCGGCGGCGCCCTGACCGAACTGACCGTTTCACTCCCGGATGTCCCCCTCGCCGAAGCCCTGTCCCGCGCCATCGCTCGTACCTCGGCAGCACACTCGGAAACCTGTGACCTTTCTCACTCGCGGACTCCGCAGGCAACCGTGGTCGCCGCCCGCTGGTCCCCCGCGGGGGTCGAGTACCTGGTCCTGTCCGACTCGGCCCTGCTCGTGGAGGCCCCCGACGGCACGGTCACGGCGGTTCTGGACGACCGGCTGGCCCGGCTGCCTCGCTCGGCTCTCGCCACGGACGCGCTGGTGGACGCGGGCTACCGCAACAAGGAGGGCGGCTTCTTCACGGCCGCGGCCGACCCGGCGGTGGCGGCGCGGGCCGTGACGGGGGTGCTGCCGCGCGGCGAGGTACGAACACTGGCGGCACTGACGGACGGTGCCGCGCGGTGGGTGGAGACGTTCCGGGAGGGTGACTGGACGGACTGCCTCGCGCTGGTGCGCAAGCAGGGCGCGCAGGCGCTGGTGGACCGCGTACGGGAGCTGGAGCGCGCCGACGCCGCCGGGGCCCGGGAGTGTCTGGGGCGCGGCAAGACGCACGACGACGCGACCGTGGCGTACGCGGAGCTCTGAGCGCCGGAGAGGATGCCGGGGAGAGCCCGGAGGAACGCTCCCGGACCCAGAGCGCTGATAGAGGACGCCGGGAGACAGCGTCGGGAGGGAACGCCGCGGGAGGCGGCCCTACTTCTCCATCCCCCGGTTCAGCTGCTGGAGCAGCCGGGCCAGCTCCGTCACCTCACGCGGGTCCCAGTCGGCGAGCCGGCCGGCGTACCGCGCGCGGCGGGCCTCCCGTACCCGGCTGACGCGCGCCTGGCCCTCCGGGGTCAGGGTGATCAGCCAGGCACGGCCGTCGGCGGGGTCGGGTTCCCGGGCCACGAGGCCGAGTTCCTCCAGGGCACGCAGTTGACGGGACATCGTTGCCTTGCCGACGCCGATGTAGGCCGCGAGCTCCGTGGCCCGCTGCCCTCCGCACTGGCCGAGCCGCACGAGCAGGCCGTACGCGGACGGCTCCAGGTCGGGGTGGACCTCTCGCGCCATCTCGCCCTGGCTGGCCCGGGCCCGCCGGAGCAGGACCGTCAGCTCCCGTTCCAGCGCCAGGAACTCCGGTTGGTTCACACCACTGCCGGACGCTTCGCGTTCGACTCCCCGACCGCCGCCGTTCCCGCCTTCGTGCACGTCAGCCCCTGCCTCGTTTTTCCCGGTCCTGAAAGTTTCCGCCACCGGCCCGTCATCACCGCAGCTCGGCAAGTATTTCGCAGGCTTAGACCAACGGAAGCTCCTGGCCCCTCTTCCCACCTCCGTTCTACGTGCGTAGCGTCGTCACCGGACCCACGGGTGGCATGCTCACGCCACCCCCGGGTTCTCCCCACCCGCGCATCCCCCACCGAGCACCACCGAGCCATCGGAGGCACGTCATGCCCGTGCACAGATCCGGATCGGCCCGCGGACGGCGCTTCGCCGTCACGGGGACCCTGCTCGCCGCGTTGTCCCTGGTATTCACCCTCCCCGCGCACTCCTCGTCGGCCGCCGACACCCCGCCCCGCGGCTCCGCCCACATGGGTATGGGCGTCCTGGAGCACGACGGACGGCACGGCACACCGGTCCCCGGCCGTGCCACCCAGACGGAGGGCGTCGACGTCTCCAGCCACCAGGGCAACGTCGCCTGGTCGACCCTGTGGAACAGCGGGGTCAAGTGGGCCTACGTCAAGGCCTCCGAGGGGACGTACTACACCAACCCCTACTTCGCCCAGCAGTACAACGGCTCGTACAACGTCGGCATGATCCGCGGCGCCTACCACTTCGCCACCCCGGACACGACGAGCGGCGCCGCCCAGGCCAACTACTTCGTCGACCACGGCGGCGGCTGGTCCCGCGACGGCAAGACGCTGCCGGGCGCGCTGGACATCGAGTGGAACCCCTACGGGGCCACTTGCTACGGCAAGTCGCAGAGCCAGATGGTCTCCTGGATCCGCGACTTCCTGAACACCTACAAGGCGCGCACCGGCCGCGACGCCGTGATCTACACGGCCACCAGCTGGTGGACCCAGTGCACCGGCAACTACAGCGGCTTCGCGGCCAACAACCCGCTGTGGGTCGCCCGGTACGCCTCCTCGGTGGGGACGCTGCCGGCGGGCTGGCCTTACTACACGATGTGGCAGTACACCTCGTCCGGACCGACGGTCGGGGACCACAACAAGTTCAACGGGGCGCTGGACCGCGTCCGGGCGCTCGCCAACGGCTGAACCGGATCACAGAGGGCAGGGCCCCGGCCTCCTTCCTGGGAGCCCCGGGCCCTGCCTCCTTCCGGCCGCGTCCTCGCACCAGTGCCTAAGGCGTGGTAGCCACCCCCGTCGCCGCGACCGGAACCTGGGACCCCATACCGTTCGTCATACCGTTCGTCGCCGGGGCGAGCGCCAGTTCCAGGGCCTGGCGGACGTCGGAGACGGCGTGGACGTCGAGCTTGTCCAGCACCTCGGCCGGGACGTCGTCCAGGTCGGGCTCGTTGCGCTTGGGGATGATCACCGTGGTGACGCCCGCCCGGTGCGCCGCGAGCAACTTCTGCTTGACCCCGCCGATCGGCAGCACCCGGCCGGTCAGCGAGACCTCGCCGGTCATCGCCACGTCGGTGCGGACCAGCCGGCCGGAGAGCAGCGAGGCCAGCGCCGTGGTCATCGTGACGCCGGCGCTCGGGCCGTCCTTGGGGACCGCGCCCGCCGGGAAGTGGATGTGCACGCCCCGGTCCTTGAGGTCGGCCACCGGCAGCTCCAGCTCGGCACCGCGGCTGCGCAGGAAGCTCAGCGCGATCTGCGCCGACTCCTTCATCACGTCGCCCAGCTGACCGGTCAGGGTCAGGCCCGCCGCGCCCGTCTCCGGGTCGGCCAGCGACGCCTCCACGTACAGGACGTCGCCGCCCGCGCCGGTGACCGCGAGGCCCGTCGCCACGCCCGGCACCGAGGTGCGCCGCTCCGCCGGGTCCTGGGCGGACTCGGGCACATGGTGCGGCCGGCCGATCAGGGCGCGCAGGGCGCCGTCGGTGACGGTGAACGGCAGCTCCCGTTCGCCCAGCTCGTGCTGGGCGGCCACCTTGCGCAGCAGCCGGGCGATCGACCGCTCCAGGGTGCGTACGCCCGCCTCACGGGTGTACTCGCCGGCCAGCTTGCGCAGCGCGCCCTCGTCGACCGTGACTTCCTCCGGGTCCAGGCCGGCCCGCTCCAGCTGGCGCGGGAGCAGGTGGTCACGGGCGATGACGACCTTCTCGTCCTCGGTGTAGCCGTCGAGGCGGACCAGCTCCATACGGTCGAGCAGGGCCTCCGGGATGGCTTCCAGAACGTTGGCGGTCGCGAGGAACACGACGTCGGACAGGTCGAGCTCGACCTCCAGGTAGTGGTCCCGGAAGGTGTGGTTCTGCGCCGGGTCGAGGACTTCGAGCAGGGCGGCGGCCGGGTCGCCCCGGAAGTCCGAGCCGACCTTGTCGATCTCGTCGAGGAGCACGACCGGGTTCATCGACCCGGCCTCCTTGACGGCGCGCACGATTCGCCCCGGCAGCGCGCCGACGTACGTACGCCGGTGGCCGCGGATCTCGGCCTCGTCGCGGACGCCGCCGAGGGCGACCCGGACGAACTCGCGGCCCATCGCGTGGGCGACGGACTCGCCGAGGCTGGTCTTGCCCACGCCGGGCGGACCGACCAGCGCCAGGACGGCACCGCCGCGCCGGCCTCCGACGACGCCGAGGCCCCGGTCGCCGCGCCGCTTGCGCACCGCCAGGTACTCGGTGATCCGCTCCTTGACGTCGTCCAGGCCCGCGTGCTCGGCGTCGAGGACGGCCCGGGCGCCCTGGATGTCGTAGGCGTCCTCGGTGCGGACGGTCCACGGCAGTTCGAGGACGGTGTCGAGCCAGGTGCGGATCCAGGAGCCCTCGGGCGACTGGTCGGAGGACCGCTCCAGCTTGTCGACCTCCTTGAGCGCGGCCTCGCGGACCTTCTCGGGCAGGTCGGCGGCCTCGACGCGGGCGCGGTAGTCGTCGGACTCCTCGCCCTCCCGCTCACCGTTGATCTCGCGCAGCTCCTTGCGCACGGCCTCGAGCTGGCGGCGCAGCAGGAACTCCCGCTGCTGCTTGTCGACACCCTCCTGGACGTCCTTGGCGATGGTCTCGGCGACGTCCTGTTCGGCGAGGTGGTCGCGGAGCTGCTGGGTGGCGAGCTTGAGGCGGGCGACCGGGTCGGCGGTCTCCAGGAGCCCGAGCTTCTGCTCGGTGGTGAGGAAGGGCGAGTAGCCCGAGTTGTCGGCGAGCGCGGAGACGTCGTCGATGGCCTGGACGCGGTCCACGACCTGCCAGGCGCCGCGCTTGCGCAGCCAGGCGGTGGCCAGTGCCTTGTACTCCTTCACCAGCTCGGCGACCTGGCCGGGCAGGGGCTCGGGCACGGTCTCGTCGACGCGCGTGCCCTCGACCCACAGCGCGGCGCCGGGGCCGGTGGTGCCGGCACCGATCCGCACGCGGTGGAGACCTCGGATCAGGGCGCCCGGGTCGCCGTCGGCCAGCCTGCCGACCTGCTCGACCGTGCCGAGGACACCGGTCCTGGCGTAGGTGCCGTCGACGCGCGGGACGAGCAGAACCCGGGGCTTGCCGGGCTCGGAGCGCGCGGCGGCCTGGGCGGCCTCCACCGCGGCGCGTACCTCGGCGTCGCTCAGGTCCAGGGGGACGACCATCCCGGGCAGCACCACCTCGTCGTCGAGCGGCAGCACGGGCAGGGTGAGCGGTGTGACGGCTTCGGACTCAGTAGCCATGATCTCCCCTTCGGCAGTCAACTTGAGTTACATCGACTCAATGAAAGGGAGTCACCGATTGTTCCCCGACGGGTGTTCGCTGTGAGCGATCAAGGAGTGGAGGGCGCTTCGCTCCCACAGGGCGCAAGCGCGGCCGGACTGTCCGGCATTCCCCCTCGACCGGCTGCCAGGATGGGTCGATGCCCATCACTTCCCATGACCCCTACGCCTACGACATCCCCGAAGTGCTGGACCGTCGCGAGGGCCCGCACGGTGAGATCGTCCTGCGTCGGCACGGGGCGTTGCTGCAGATCATCGCGAACGGCTGCTTCCTGATGGACACCTCCGACGGGCGTTCGGAGCGACGACTGGTCGACGCGGCGGCCGACGCGCTCGCCGCCGACGGGGGACGGCGGGCGCCGCACCTGCTCATCGGCGGGCTCGGCGTCGGCTTCTCGCTCGCACACGCGGCCGCCGATCCCCACTGGGGCCGGATCGCGGTCGTCGAGCGCGAGCGCGCCGTCATCGACTGGCACCGGGAGGGACCGCTGGCCGCACTGTCCGCCGAGGCGCTGGCCGATCCGCGCGCGGAGATCGTGGAAGCGGATCTGGTGCGGTACGTCAATGAGACTTCCGACACATACGACGCACTCTGCCTCGACATCGACAACGGCCCCGGCTGGACCGTCACGGAGGGCAACGACGGGCTGTACGCACCGACCGGACTGGCGGGCTGCGCCCGGGTGTTGAGGGCCGGCGGAATACTTGCCGTATGGTCTGCCCAGCCCTCCCCGGAATTCGAAGAAACCTTGCGTAATGCCGGGTTCCAGCAGGTGCGTACCGAAGAGATCCCCGTTGCCCGGGGCGTTCCTGACGTCGTCCACCTCGCCGTCGGGCCTGGATAGCAAAGGGACGGTGACTCCCCGTACGCTGCTGCCCTGACGCGGTCATTCAAGCGTCAATCGCAGTCATGCGCAGACGAGGAATCACCCCACTGATTCCGGTAAGCACACCTCAGGGGCGGGCGATGGAGCAGACACAGACCTCCCACAACGGCACGGCGACGGCTACTCCGGGCGCGCAGCGACGCGTACTGGTGGTCGAGGACGATCAGACGATCGTGGACGCCATCGCGACCCGCCTGCGCGCCGAAGGATTCCTGGTGCAAACGGCGGGCGACGGTCCGGCCGCCGTCGACACGGCCGAGGCATGGCAGCCCGACCTGCTGATCCTCGACATCATGCTGCCCGGCTTCGACGGTCTGGAGGTCTGCCGCCGCGTGCAGGCCGCCCGGCCGGTGCCGGTACTGATGCTCACCGCGCGCGACGACGAGACGGACATGCTGGTCGGGCTCGGCGTGGGCGCCGACGACTACATGACGAAGCCGTTCTCGATGCGCGAGCTGGCGGCGCGCGTGCACGTACTGCTGCGCAGGGTGGAGCGGGCCGTCGTGGCCGCCTCGACGCCGCGCAGCGGCATCCTGCGCCTCGGCGAGCTGGAGATCGACCACGCGCAGCGCCGGGTGCGGGTGCGCAGCGAGGACGTCCACCTCACCCCCACCGAGTTCGACCTGCTGGTCTGCCTCGCGAACACCCCGCGCGCGGTGCTCTCCCGTGAGCAGCTGCTGGCCGAGGTGTGGGACTGGGCGGACGCCTCCGGCACACGGACCGTGGACAGCCACATCAAGGCGCTGCGCCGCAAGATCGGCGCCGAGCGCATCCGTACGGTGCACGGCGTGGGCTACGCGCTGGAGACGCCGACGCCATGAGCCGTGGACGGGACGCCGCGCGGAGGGGCTCCGGCTCCCGGATCCCTGGTTCCCGGATCCCTGGTTCCCGGAGCCCCGGCTCCCCGAACACCGGCTCCCCGAACACCGGCTCCCCGAGCCCCGGCTCCCGGAAGTGCGGCACACAGAACACCGGCTCCCGGAAGCCCGGCTCACAGAACGCTGGTTCCCCCGGCACCGGCTCCCAGAGCACCGGGGAGCCGTGGGTCGGCGTACGCCCGTTCTCGATCAAGACCAAGCTGGGCGCGCTGGTCGTCACGTCGGTGCTGATCACCACCGGTCTCTCGGTGATCGCGGTGCACACCAAGACGGAACTTCGCTTCATCACGGTCTTCTCGATGATCGCCACGCTGCTGATCACCCAGTTCGTGGCGCACTCGCTGACCGCGCCACTGGACGAGATGAACGCCGTGACCCGGTCCATCTCGCACGGCGACTACACGCGCCGGGTCCGCGAGAACCGCCGCGACGAGCTGGGCGACCTGGCCGTCACCATCAACCGCATGGCCGACGACCTGGAGGCCCAGGACCTCCAGCGCAAGGAGCTGGTGGCGAACGTCTCGCACGAGCTGCGTACCCCCATCGCGGGTCTGCGGGCGGTGCTGGAGAACATCGTCGACGGGGTCACCGAGGCCGATCCGGAGACCATGCGAACGGCGCTCGGACAGACGGAGCGGCTCGGCCGGCTGGTGGAGACCCTGCTGGACCTCTCCCGCCTGGACAACGGCGTCATACCGCTGCGCAAGCGGCGCTTCGAGGTGTGGCCGTACCTCTCCGGCGTGCTGAAGGAGGCCAACATGGTCGCCTCGGCGCGCGCGGGCATAGCGTCCGGGTCCGGCAGTCACAGCCGCACCGACGTACATCTGGCCCTCGACGTCTTCCCGCCGGACCTGACCGCGCACGCCGACCCCGAGCGCATCCACCAGGTCGTCGCGAACCTCATCGACAACGCGGTCAAGCACAGCCCACCGCACGGCCGGGTGACAGTCAGGGCGCGGTGCGGGGACCTTCCGGAATCACTCGAGCTGGAGGTTCTCGACGAAGGCCCCGGCATTCCGCGCTCGGAGTGGCGCCGGGTGTTCGAGCGGTTCAACCGCGGTTCGGTGTCCCGGCCGCATGGTCCGGGCAGCGACGGCGGCACCGGGCTCGGCCTGGCGATCGCACGCTGGGCGGTGGATCTGCACGGCGGCAGGATCGGGGTGGCCGAATCCGAGCGGGGCTGCCGGATTCTCATCACTCTTCCGGGCCTGCCGTCGGCATCGAGTTGACGTAGGGTTCGAAGCGGAGCGTCAAGATCCACTGACGTCCGCGCCGGCGGACACGTGCGATCAGGCACAGGACCGCGTTTTCTCGACGCCGGGTCCAGGTCTCCCCTTCCCGCACGCAGTGGAACCTCGCTTGTTTCCCGCCATTTCCAGCGCCGAAACGCGGTCTGCAATGTGACTTACG
>NZ_BAABCQ010000009.1:71630-80551 GCF_039539045.1 Streptomyces marokkonensis | reverse complement strand
CTATTTCCCTGATCGCGGGTGGCGGGTCCAGATTAGTGCCACCGCAATCAGGAGGACATGTCCGTGATACCTGAACCCTCGTCCGCGCTGTTCGCAGGCCCCTTCGCCCTCGGCACGCTGTCGGCCCCGGACGGGCCGCCCTTCCCCGCCCTCGTCACCCCCGACGCCCAGGTGCTCGATCTGCGCGTCGCCTTCGGCGACGAACGGCTGACCACCCGAAACCTGCTGGAGACCTGGGAGTCGGCGCTGCCGCGGCTGCGGGCGCTGGCCGGTGACAGCGGTCCGGACCGGAAACGGTTGGCCGGCTTCCGGGTGCACGCGCCCGTCACACCGCGTCAGGTCTTCCAGTCGGGGGCGAACTACCGGCAGCACGTGATCGACCTGCACGTCGCGCACCGGGCCCCGGGCGACGGCCGGCCCGAGGAGGAGCGGCGCGCCGAGGCGGCGGACATCATGGACCGGCGGGCCTCCGACGACCTGCCGTACGTGTTCATCGGCCTGCCGAGCGCCATCACCGGCCCCCACGACGACGTCGTGCTCCCCGCCTGGGCCGAGAAGCCCGACTGGGAGCTCGAGTTGGCCGCGGTCGTCGGCCGGCCGGCCCACCGGGTCTCCGTCGATGAGGCGCCGGCGTACATCGCCGGTTACACGATCGCCAACGACCTCACCGACCGGGCGACCGTCTTCCGCCGGGACATGCCGCAGATCGGCACGGACTGGCTGCGCAGCAAGAACGCACCCGGGTTCACGCCGCTCGGGCCCTGGATCGTGCCCTCCAAGTCGATCGCGGACCCCGGCGACCTGCGGCTCACGCTGAAGCTCAACGGCCAGACCATGCAGGACGAGACCACCAAGGACATGATCTTCAACGTCGCACGCATGGTGGCCTACGCCTCGGAGAGCGCCCGCCTCCTGCCCGGCGACCTGGTGCTGACCGGCAGCCCGGCCGGCAACGGTATGCACTGGGGCCGGCTGCTGCGTGACGGCGACGTCATGGACGGCGCCATCACCGGTCTCGGCGCCCAGCGCACCCGTTGTGTGGCGGAGACGGCGCAGTGACCCCGGACGGCATCGACGTCCCGCGCCATCTCGAGACTCCGGACCGCGCTGAAGCCTCGGACCACCTCGAGATCCTGGACCGCACCGACCCCGAGGGTTCGATCGCGCGGGCCGTCAAGACGTACTCCAACTGGGGCCGTTGGGGCGAGAACGACGTACTCGGCACCCTGAACCTCCTCGACGAGGCCAAGCGCCGCGAGGCCGCCGGGCTGGTGCGACGGGGCGTGAGCTTCTCCCTCTCCCAGCGCTTCGACATGAACGGCCCGCAGAAGGGGTGGCGGCGGCGCACCAACCCGGTGCACACCATGCTCGACACCGGCACCGACGCCGCCCTCGGCAACCAGGGCTTTCCCCACGGCATCGGCGGCGCCGACGACGTGATCGCCATGCCGTTGCAGTGCTCCACGCAGTGGGACGGCCTCGGGCACATCTTCGACCACGGCAAGGCGTGGAACGGACGCCCGGCCGAGCAGGTCGTCACCTCGGACGGCGATCTGGTCACCGGCGTCGAGCACATGGCCCCGCACGTCACCGGGCGGGGTGTGCTGCTGGACGTCGGGCGAGTGATCGGCGAGGAAGGCGAGCTGCCGGACGGTTTCGCGATCACCGAGGAGTATCTGACGGCTACCGCGGAGGCCCACGGCGTGTCCGTCGGCCGCGGCGACATGGTGCTGGTTCGCACCGGACAGCTCGCCCGGGTCCGGCGCGACGGATGGGGCGACTACGCGGGCGGTCCCGCGCCCGGACTGTCCTTCACCTCGGCCGGCTGGCTGCACCGCACCGAGATCGCCGCGATCGCCACCGACACCTGGGGTTTCGAGGTCCGTCCGAACGAGTTCGAGCACGCCTTCCAGCCACTGCACCAGGTCGCCATCCCGCACATCGGCCTGTTGATCGGCGAGATGTGGGACCTGGAAGCGCTCGCCGAGGACTGCGCGGCCGACGGCGTGTACGAGTTCTCGCTCACCGCCGCGCCCCTGCCCATCACCGGCGCGGTCGGCTCCCCCGTCAACCCGATCGCCGTGAAGTAGCGACCCCCAGAGGAGCAAGGGAGTTCCCATGATCCAACCCCGCACGGTCCTCGTCGTCGGCGGCGGCGCGGCCGGCAACGCCGTCACCGTCCTGCTGCGCCGCGCCGGTGTCGCGGTGGACCTGATCGAGGCCAAGGACGACTGGAACGCCACCGCCGGCTCCGGCATCACCCTCCAGGGCAACGCCCTGCGTGTGCTGCGCGAACTCGGTGTGTGGGAGCAGGTGGAGGCGTCCGGCTTCGGCTTCTGCTCGGTCGGCATCACCACCCCCGACGGCACCGTCCTGCACGCACAGGACGACCTGCGCACCGGCGGCGACGACCTGCCCGCCACCGTCGGCATGCAGCGGCCGCGGCTCCAGCAGATCCTGATCGAGGCCGTACGTGCCAGTGGCGCGTCGGTCCGGTTGGGCATCACCGCCGAGATCCTGGCCCAGGACGCCGAGGGCGTCTCCGTCCGCCTCAGTGACGGTACCGAGGACCGCTACGACCTGGTCGTCGCCGCCGACGGCATGGGATCCACGACCCGTTCGGCGATCGGCATCACGGCGAAGCCCGAGCCGACCGGCATGGCCATCTGGCGCGTCGCGGCCCCCCGTCCGACGGGTGTCGTCCGCACCGACCTCGCCTACGGCGGCCCGGCCTACATCGCCGGGTACTGCCCGACCAGCGAGACGACCCTGTACGCGTACGTCGTCGAGGCCAACCGGGACCGTGCCTCCATACCGACCGAGTCGTACGCGGACGAGATGCGGCGCCTCACCCGGCACTACGGCGGCTGCTGGCCGGAGGTCACCGAGCACATCAACGACCCGGCGAAGGTCAACTACACCTGGTTCGACCGGATGCTGGTCGAGGGATCCTGGCACCGCGGCCGAGTCGTCCTCGTCGGTGACGCCGCCCACTGCTGCCCGCCCACCCTCGCCCAGGGTGCCGCGCTGTCCCTCGAAGACGCCTGGGTGCTCGCGCAGATGCTGACCGGCTCCGACGAGTGGAACGACGCTCTGTTCCAGGCGTACTACGAGCGGCGGATCACCCGTGTCCGTCCGGTCGTCGAGGCGTCGGTGCAGATCGGGCAGTGGCAGCTCGACGGGGTGCGCGACGCCGACGTGCCCGGCCTGATGGCCCGCACCATGACCCTGCTCAGGGACCTGCCATGACCGATGTGACCACCGGGACCACCGAAGCCGCCCAGACCACCCAGACCACTGGAACCACCGAAACCAGACCTACCGTGGACGTGCACGCACACGTCCTGCTACCCGCGATCGACGCGCTCGTGGCCGGTCTGCCCGGACACGCCGAGGCCCTGGCGCTCGACGCCGGGCGCAACGGCCCCGCCTCCCTCGCCGTCAGCGGTCCCATGGTCCGCGAACGCATCCCCAGGATGACCGACCCCGCCGTGCGCCTGGCCACGATGGACGCGCAGGGTGTGGACGTACAACTGGTCAGTCCGTCGCCCTCGCACTACCACTACTGGGCGGACGAGGAGACGGCCGAGAAGGTGTATCTGCTCGCCAACGAGGCGACGGCCGCGCACTGTTCCGCCGCCCCCGAACGGCTGCGCGGTCTCGGACTCGCCCCCCTCCAGCACCCGGACCAGGCGGTACGCGCCCTGGAACACGCCTTGGAGCAGGGCCTGGCGGGCGTGGAGATCTCCAGTCACGCCCCCGGCCGGGAGCTGTCCGACCCGGCGTACGAGCCCTTCTGGTCCCGGGCCGGGGAGAGTGGTGCGATCGTCTTCCTGCACCCCTTCGGATGCACGCTCGACGAGCGCCTGGACCAGTGGTACCTGTCCAACACGGTCGGCCAGCCCACCGAGAACGCCGTCGCGCTCTCGCACCTGATCTTCTCCGGAGTCCTCGACCGACACCCCGGGCTGAAGGTGATCGCGGCGCACGGCGGTGGTTACCTGCCCACCCACATCGGCCGCTCCGACCACGCCTGGTCGGCCCGCTCCGACGCGCACGCCGGCTGCGCGCACCCACCCAGCAGCTATCTGAAGCGGCTGTACTTCGACTCTCTCGTCCACGACCCGCACGTGCTGAGGGAGTTGGTCCGGGTCGCCGGAGCGGACCGCGTCCTGCTCGGCTCGGACTTCCCCTTCGACATGGGCACCGAGGACCCGGTCGGCGCCCTGCGCGCCGCACAGCTCGCCGAGGCCGACTTCCACGCCGTCCGCGGCGGCACCGCGGCGGCCCTCCTCCGGAAGGACTGACACCATGCGCCTGCTCACCCACCTGCGGCACGTCGACCTCGCCGTGCCCGACTACGACAAGCAGCTCGACTTCTACTCCAGTGTCTGGGGCCTGACCAAGGTCGCCGAGGACTCCGGCATCTCCTTCCTGGCCGCCGAGGGCTCCCCGGAGCAGTACGTCGTGCGACTGCGCAGGGCCGAGGAGAAGCGCCTCGACCTCGTGTCCTACGGCGCCGCGTCCGCCGCGGACGTCGACACCCTCGCCGAGCGGCTACTCGCGGGCGGCGTGCAGCTGATCAGCCGGCCCGGCAGGGTCGACACGCCTGGCGGCGGCTACGGCTTCCGTTTCTTCGACGTCGACGGCCGCACGATCGAGGTGTCCGCCGGCGTAGACGTGCGGCAGCACCGCAAGATCGAGGAGAAGGAGTCCATCCCGGTCAAGCTCTCCCACGTCGTACTCAACTCCCCCGACCTGAACCGCACCCGCGAGTGGTACGAGCGCCATCTCGGTTTCGCCCTCTCCGACACGCTCAGCTCGCCGCACATGGGCGAGGTCATGCACTTCATGCGGATCAGCAGCCAGCACCACTCCATGGCCATCGCCCAGGGCCCGCACACCGCACTGCACCACGTCTCCTTCGAGATGCGCGGCATCGACGAGTACATGCGCGGATCCGGGCGCGTCATGCGGGCAGGCTTCAAGAAGATCTGGGGCCCGGGCCGGCACATGGCGGGCGACAACACCTTCACGTACTTCCTCGACCCGCACGGCAACACCGTCGAGTACACCACCGAGCTGGAGAACCTGGACGAGGACACCTGGCACCCGCACGTCTACGACTTCTCCCAGCCTGAGGTCACCGACCAGTGGGGCACCGCCAACCCCATGAACGAGCTGGTCGCCAAGGAGTCCTTCAACGACCCCGACCGCGGCGTGTTCGTCGCCCCGCCGGTCTGATCCTCCCTTTCGTCGCCGGGGGCGCGGCGCCGGTGTCCAGCCCTGACTCACACCGTCGCGTCCCCGGACCCGTGCGCCGGGAGCCGCCTTCCGCGTGTCCCCGGCCGCCCCGCCCCTGGAGCCGCACCATGCGTTTCGCCGCCTACGAACACCGACACCGCCACCGGGTGGCCGTCGTGGAGGACGACGGCACCCTCTTCCCACTGCCGGGCGTCTCCTCGCTGTCCGCACTGCTGGTGGAGACCGACGGCCTGCCCGGGCTGCTCGCCTCCGGCCGGCAGGCCCTCGATGTCCCGCCCGGCCCGCATGTCTCCGAGGTCCGGCTGCTGCCCCCGCTCCAGCCCACCTCGGTACGGGACTTCGTCACCTTCGAGGAGCACGTCGAAGGCGTGCGCCGCTCCGTCGACGGCGTCGCAGGCGTCCCCGAGCAGTGGTACGCGGCGCCGACCTTCTACTTCACCAACCCGCACGCGGTCTACGGCCACGGGGACGACATCCCTATGCCGCCTGGTTCGGCCGTGCTGGACTTCGAGCTGGAGGTGGGCGCGGTGATCGGGCGGGAGGGCCGCGACCTCACTCCCGAGCAGGCCCGCGACCACGTCATCGGTTACACCGTGTTCAACGACTGGTCCGCGCGAGACCTGCAGGGCGCGGAGATGAAGGTCGGCCTCGGCCCCTGCAAGGGCAAGGACACCGCCACCACCCTCGGCCCATATCTGGTCACCGCCGACGAGCTGGAGTCGTACCGGGACGCGGACGGTTTCCCGCGCCTGGCCCTGACCGCCCATGTCAACGGCGAGAAGGTCGGTGAGGACCTGCTGTCCAACATGAGCTGGACCTTCGAGGAGATGACCGCCTACGCCTCCCGCGGCACCCGCGTCGTACCGGGGGACGTCCTGGGTTCGGGCACCTGCGGCAACGGCGGCTGCCTGGCCGAACTGTGGGGCCTGCGCGGCGAGCACACCCCACCGCCGCTCGGGCCCGGCGACACCGTCTCCCTCACCGTCGAGGGCATCGGCACCCTGACGAACACCGTCGTCCCCGGCGCGCAGCCGGTATCCGTGCCGGCCGGCCGGCGTCGCGGCCGGGAACGGCCGTGAGCGACCCGCACCGCAAGAGGGTGCTCGGCAAGGTCGTCGTCACGGGTGCCGCCCGCGGCCAGGGCCCCGCCGAGTCCGAGGCGCTCACCCGCGAGGGTGCCCGGGTCATCGCCACCGATATCGACCCCGCGGCCGGCTGTCGTCACCTCGACGTCTCCCGCGGCGAGGAATGGGCGGCACTGGCAGCCGAGTTGGAGGACATGTACGGGCAGGTGAACGACTCGGGGTGGAGGAGATCGAGGAACCCCTTCGGCGTCCATGGCACGCCGGGTGCTCTGGGTGCTCTGGGTGCGCTCGACGGTGGCCACGGCCTGCTCCATGGCCTTGATGTCCGCGGCGTCGGCCCTGTTGTCCGCGGTATCGGTGTTCATGCGGATCAGCCTGTCGCCTCGAACGCGCTCGAGGTCAAGGGCCGGGGCGCGCGGAGCGGGCCGGACTGCCGAGACGGACCGGGACTCCGGGTGAGTACAGGACGCTGACCGGGGCGTCGGCGGGCGCCGGGATTCCGGCGCTCTCCACCAGGTCCTCGTCACAGGTGACGAGTTCGGCGCGGTACAGGGGCCATCGGGGATGGTGGTTGGGCAGATACGCCGCACCGCCGAAGAACGCGTTGTGCATGCCCCAGCGGGCGGTGAGGAAGTGCTCCAGGCCGGTGGGTTCGTGTATGCGTTCGCCGGGCCGTACCGTGATACGGCTGTACGCGCCGCGTGGCCCGGGCCAGCGGCGGGAACTGTCGTAGGTCACGGTGTCGCCGACGGTGCGGAGCGTCATGCGGGACCACAGGTAGGGCAGCCGGAAGCCGAAGCGGCCCATGACCACCGGCATCAGCCGCGAGGCGTCCATCGACCGGAAGACCACACCGCGTCGCCCGTGCGCGTCGACCGAGTACAGCCGCACGTTGGTCTCAGGAAAGGAGCCGAAGTACGGCACGCCGCGCATCCCCAGCCAGCCGACCCGGTGCATCCGGAAGGCGACGAGCCCGACGTACGTGAGCCCGTCGTGTGTGTCGGGAACGGCGCCGCGCGGCATGAGCCCCGCCACGGCGGCGGGCTCCACGGCCCAGTGGATGAACGTGAGGTCGAGCCACTCCTGAGTGAGGAGCGGCGTCCGTATCGTCATGGGGGCGTCAGGTGTGACGGCGGTGGGCTTCTGCACGGCGCAAGAATGGCAGACGGCGGCGCGCACCGGGCCGGGCAGGGTGGACCGGAGCGTGGTGGGCCGGTGGGCCGGTGGGCCGGTGGGCGCGGACGCTGCCTGGAGCCGCTCACAGGTCGAGACGGGGCGGGGCGGGGCGGGGCGAAGGACACTCCACAGGACCGCTGGCCGGCCGCGGCGGGCCATGATTGACCCTCGACCTGGTCAAGGGCTCAGGGTTGCGGACGTGGAGAGCGAGATGCGCAGCATTGGGGAGATGGCCCGCGACAGCGGACTGGGCGTGAGCGCCCTGCGGTTCTACGACCGGGCCGGGGTGCTGGTCCCCGCCTGGGTGGATCCGGTGAGTGGCTACCGCTGGTACGCCCCCGAGCAGCTCGACGAGGCCCGGCTGCTCGCCCGGCTGCGGCGGGCCGGTATGCCGCTGGCGGACATCCGGCTGGTCCTGGCCGGCTGGTCGAGTGCGGACGCGGACCTGGTCCGCGGGCTCCTCCAGGCGCACCTGCGCCGTCTCGAACTGGGGCTGACCGATGCCCGCAGCGAGTTCTCCACGCTCCGAGCGCTACTCGACCACAGGGAGAACCCCATGACCGCTGCACCGCACGCCGACACCGTCCGGCTGTCCGTCTCCGCGCCCGAACTGGCCGCCGCACTGGACTCGGTCCGCTTCGCCACCGGTGGCGACCCGGAACTGCCCATGCTCGGTGGAATCCTGTTCGACGTGGAGGGGGACGTGCTCGACCTCGTGGCCACCGACCGGTACCGGCTGGCCGTCGCGCGGACGGGTACCACCGGACACGGTGGGCCGCGCGGACAGGTCATCGTGCCCGTCCCGCTGGTCGATGCCATGCGCGCGCTGCTGAGCGGTGACGAGTCCGTCGTCCTGACCGTGGACGGCGACCGCGTGACGCTGGAGGCCGGAGACCGTCAGACGGCCGGTCAGTACCTCGCCTACGACTTCCCGGACTACCGCCGACTCGTCCAGTTGCCCTCCGGACGGCGGGCTCTCGTCGATGTGCCGGCGTTCCGGGAGGCCCTGGAGTCCGGTCCCGTCCGCGCGAGCGGGGTACGCGAGCAGGACGGTGCGTCGTACGAGCTCAGCGTGCTCAGGGTGGCCGACGACGGCACGGTGACCGTCTGCGAAGACGGTGACGACGACCCGGACGACGTCACCGTCAACCGCGAATTCCTGCTGGAGGCGCTCACCGCCGGAGACCGGAACCGGCTGATCCTGGAGTTCGGCGCCCCCACGGCCCCTGTCGCGGTCCGCCGGACGGACGACGAGACGTCCTTTTCTCTGCTGATGCCGGTCCGCATGGACGACTGACGCCGGACGACTGGCGGCAGGCCGGGGGGCGCACGCCCCGGCCGCCCCCGCCCCTGCCACCTGCCACCTGCCACCTGCCACCTGCCACCTGCCACCTG
>NZ_BAABCQ010000009.1:0-71530 GCF_039539045.1 Streptomyces marokkonensis | reverse complement strand
CTCCTGCTCCTGCTCCTGCTCCTGCTCCTGCTCCTGCTCCTGCTCCTGCTCCTGCTCCTGCCTCATTGTCAGTGGGCTGGCCTAGAGTTCCAGCACTTGATCACTGCGGTGCGGGGAGGCACTCATGGGGTGGGTGACAGCCGGGGACTACGAGGTGGCTCTGGACGACGGGAAGGTGGTGTGCCGCAACGCCGCCGGGCGACGGCTCAAGTCGGTACCGGCCAAACTCGCGGACGACCCCGCCGTGGTGGGCCTTCGACAGCTCACCGAGTGGCTGGAGCGGCACGAACGCCAGTGCCTGACCGACGTGGAGCGGTGGATGGTGAGGTCACTGCCCGTCCCCCTCGCCGTGATCACCCGGGTGTGGCCCGACCCGGCCTGGCGGTCCGCCCTGCGCGACCTGGTCGTCACCGGCGCCGACGGCGAGGTCGCGGGGTTCCTGCGGGACGCCGACCCCGAACGCGGCATCGGTCTCGTCGACCTCGACGGAGACACCGTGCGCATCGCACCCGACCTGGTCCGTCTTCCGCATCCGGTGCTCCTCCAAGACCTCGAGGAGCTACGGGAGTTCGCTGTCGAACTCGACGTCGAGCAGCACGCCCAGCAGCTCTTCCGGGAGGTATGGCACCGCCCCGCCGCACTCGACGCCGAGAGCGCCTCGGTCGAGGAGTACGCGGGCGGCGCCTTCAGAGAACAGCGTTTCCTGCACGGGCGGGTCAGCCAGCTCGGTTACCGCGTGCGCGGCGGGTACGCCGTCTGCTCCGTACGGGAGGAGGGCCAGGGCGTCGAGGCTCGCGTCTGGGTCGGCGACTACGACGGCTACGAGGAGACGGAGACCGGTCCCCTGGTGTGGACCGACGGTGCCGGGCGGGTGTTGAAGCTCGGCCGAATCGGGCCGGTGGCCTGGTCGGAGGGCATGCGCATGGCTGCCGCGCTGTACGCCGGGCGCGATATCGAGGACGAGGAGCGGGCGGCGTGAGCGCCATGAACGGGACCACCATGACAACCGACGGAACCACCGCGCCGGGCGGGGTCACCACCACGCCCGCCGGGGTCACCACCACACCCGGCACTTGTGGGACCACCGTCTACGACGACGCCACCGCCGCCGCCCTGCTCGACGCCGGCGCGCTCCTGCCTCGGGACAGCACCGGCCGGGAGGACGCCGACACCCTCACCGTCCGTACCTACACCCATGCCGCACTGGGCGACCGCAGCGTCGTCCGGTTGGTGCCGGGCACCCTCGGCGGGGCCGAGGACCTCGCCCTGGACTTCCTGGGCCTGGTGCGCGACGCGGAGACTCCCGAGGTCGGGCAGGTAAGGCGGGAGACCCTCGGTTTCCCCGCCTGGGCACTGGTCAACGACCCGGCCAACGGACATCACGCGCTGGCCCTGGTCAAGGACGTCGAGCGGCTCACACGGCAGGCCAAGTCCCGCCCCGGCACCGCCAAGGAGGGCTTCGAGGCACTCGGTGAACGGCTCGGCCGGGCGGTGCCGCACTTCCTTCCCACCTTCTACGAGCAAGCAGCCCGCATCTTCCTCCAGTACGACAACACGACCTACGCCGCCGCCTTCTTCGGCAAGGCACGCGACGCCGAGCGAGTGCACGCGCTCGCCGTCGACGAGGAGCGACAGCGCGCCGTCTTCCTGGAGTTCGCCTTCGCCGGGGCGCTGACGGTCAAGGCCCTGAAGCAGCATGTGAAGGATCTCGCCGGCCGGCTGGACGCCGCCGAGGCGTGGCACCAGTTCCGGCAGCTGGCGGTGGAGCGCAGCGCGGCCGGTATGCCGCCGTACGCGTCGCTGCCGCAGGACGCGCGGACGCTGATCAAGGCGGCCGGGCTGCCCCAAGTCGCCACGGAGTGCGACCTGGCCGCCGATCTGGTCGCCTCCCCCGCCGCCGTCCGGGCCCCCGCCTCCTTCTGGACCGCCTACCGGGCCGTCCTGCCCGTCCTCGCCGGCCGGCGGCCGGCCGTACGGGCCCGGCTGCTGGAGATCATGCCTGCCGGGCTGGACCACGACGTGGCGAACGACGACTTCTGGCTGGCGCTGCTGGCCGAGTGCGCCGCCGACCGGTTGCTGACCGGCGAGGCCGGGGGCGAAAAGGACGCCGCCGACGGGGACCGGGCCGACGGTGCGAACGGGCGCGGCACCGCGACGGACGGTGTCGACGCGGCGGACTGGCTCAGCCGTTGGGCCGCCCACCGCAAGCACGGCGCGACCGTGTGCGACACCTCGCCGGCCACCCTCGAGCTGGTGGCCCGAATGGCGCCTCGGCTGTGCGCCGACGGACGGCCCGTCGACCTGTTCGCCGGACGCCGGTACGCGGGCGCCGACATCGGGCTGCTGGACCTCTGCGCGGCGCAGAACATCCCCCTCGTTCTGCCGGACCCCGACACCGAGGTCCATCTCGGACTGGACCGCTGGGCGCGGGACACCCGGCCCGAGCGGCGTGATCTGGCCGCCATCGCGGCTGATTCGCGTCTGCGTCCCCTGCTGCTGCGTGCCGTCGGTGCCGTGAGCCAGGACCACCAGGCGGCCTCGGTACTCGAGCTCCTCGCCGACCATCCCGTGCTGACGGACGTTCTGCGCGAGTGGCTGGACGGCGCGGTCGGGGAGCTCACCGCCGCCGTGGGTCTGCCCGGAGCGCGTGAGGCACTGCACCGGCTGAGCCCCTTCCGGGCGGTGGCGCCCCGGGCCAACCCGGAAGCGGTCACTCGCGCCGCCGGGTACGAGACGGCTCCGCTGCTCGGGCGCACCCTGCGGGCCGGCATCCTCGACGAGCTGGGCTGGCCCGCGCTCGAGGACGCACTGCGGCTGCTCGACGGCGGAACACGCAAGGACCGCGACGACAAGCTGATCGTGGACGAGGCCTGGCCCTGCCTGGTCCTGAGCCGTGGTCGCCAGGCGGTCGTCGTCGGACCGGACGGGGTTCTGCTCGAACACGACCTGCGGCTCCCGGCCGATCTGGACCGCTGGCAGCGCCCGCGGTTCCGCTACACCGACGGGGAGCTGCTCGTGGTGTGGTGGCAGGAGGGCAAGCAGCGCGGCTACTGGTCCACCCGGCCGTCCGAGGTGGTCACGTTCACCGGTGAGCAGATCGCCCAGCGGTGGCGCAACGACAGCGCCGGCGCCCCGTCCATTCCGCTGCCCGGCGGCGGACGGGCCACCGGCGGGCGCACCCTGCACGCCGGTGACACCGTCCTGCCCGCGAACCGTCGCGTCATCGGGGACGGCACCCTGTACTGGCGGGAGGGCAGGCAGGGCCGACAGCAGGTCTGGCTGGAGTACGACCCGGCGACCGGCACCCACGGGCGCGCTTCCCTGCCCGCCTTCCTACGGTCCGGCATCAGGGACGACGCGACGCTGCTGCAGGACCAGTGCGAGGTACTGCCCCTGCAGCCAGGCCTGGAGCACAGCCCGTTCGGCACGGACGGCACCGTTCTCGGCCGCTGGGTGCGTACCGAGGACGAGGCCGGCGAGACTCTGACGACCACCGGGACACCCGACGGCCGCACCGTCACGCTCCGGGCTTCCGAGCACGCGGGCACCGTTGTGCCGCTCGGTGCGCTGCGGCTCCCCGGAGGCGCCGCACCCGTGGTGGCCCGGAAGTGGCGCCGGATCGCCCTGTTCGCGCAGGACGACAGTACCGACGCGGGCGAGCTCGGCCGGGTGACACCGAACCAACAGGGCGGGGAGTTCGCCGCGGGCACTCCGCTCGTACCGCCGGTCGCCTTCTGGCACGCCCTGCGTCCCCGTGACGAGCGTGCGTCGGCCGTGCTGCGTGCCCTCACCGATGAGCGGGCGGCCGAGCTGGTGCGCGACACGGCGCAGGCGCTGACCGAGCGTCAGGCGTTGGTGAAGGCGGCCGAGGGCGTCGACGGGGGAGCCAGTGATCCCACACCGGGCGGCGGGACGGCCGGTGGGCAGGGCGGGGCAAGCACTGGGACCGGAGGCCCGGCCGGCGTGACCGTCAGTCCGGCTGGTGGTACCGGGGTACCAGCTGGCGGAACCGGAGGGTCGGCCGGTGGGACCGCCGACAGCAAGCCCGCCGTGCCGACCGCCGAGGAGGTCGTACGGCAGGCGGTGTCCCGGTCACTGCCCGGCCTCACCGACGAGCGACTCCTCACCGGCGTGGCGGCCCTGGTCCGCACGACACTCCAGATCGCCGACTCGGTCACCAGGTTCGCCACACCACCCGTCGAGCAGGCGAAACCGGAGCTGAAGCGGGTCGAGGGCATGTTCGCGGACTACCGCCCGGAGCACGGTGACGACCACACGTTGCACACGGCAACCGACGGCCTGGCCAATCTGTGGGGAGCCTGGGGCGGCAACAGCCAGTGGACCACGCTCCGGCAGATCCGCGCCGTGAACCACGTGCTCTCCGGGAAACCCGCCGACGGCAGGCAGTTGCCCGATCACATCCGCCGCACCGCTCTCTGCGACGGGTGGCGCAGCGACGAGTACACCGTTCCCCGCCTCGGCATGGTCTGGCCGTCCCTCCTGCCCGTGCTGCGACCGCTGGTCTACCGGGCCGCCGCACCAACCGTGCCGGAGGCCGAACGCGAGGCTCTGCTCCTTCTGTTCGAGGCGCTCACCGAAGGGCCGCTCGCCGCTCCGGGGAGCGCCCTGCGGGAGATCGTGCTGAGCGAGCCGCTGGACATGCGACGACGGCACGGCAATCAGGAGCGTGCGGGGCAGGTGCTGCGGCGGGGCGGCCGCACCGTGGTCGTCCTCGGCCGCAGGAACGTCGACTACGGCCTCGACCGCGTCAACTGGCTCGCTCTCGACCACGATCCGACCGGTGCGTTCGGAGCCGTCGCGCACTTCCCGCTGGAGAAGGAGACCCGGCACAGTTCCGCGTTCCCGGCCGGCGGACTCACCGCCGTCATCCGGCTGATCCGGGACAAGGGGGCCGCGCCTTGGCATCCCGAGGCACCCGCCTCGCTCGCCGCGGCGACGCACGCGGGCCTGGGTCCGCTCCAGGCCGCGCTACTGCTCGCCGGGCAGCCGGAGCAGCTCGGCGGCGACGCACTCGCCACGATCGGGCTCAAGCCGCGTCAGCTGAACGCGGGCAGGCGCATGCTGAACTCGCTTCCCGCCACCGACCGAGAGGCACTCGTCGGCGCCCTGCTGCCCGACGACCCCGCCGAGTTGTGGACGACAGGTCCCGACACGGGCACCGCGGGCCGGGTGTGGGCCGAGCGTCTCGGTTCCCTCGTCCGCGTGCCCGAGGATCTGGCACCCGCTCTCGACGGCCTGCCGACCGCCTCCGCCGAGGACGTCCTCAATCCGGCACGCACCGCCTGGCTCAGCCGCACCACGGTCCAGCGGCCCGACAAGGACGGCCGGCTGGTCGCGGAGGATCCGGCCGCGGTGCCCGGACGCCACCACCTGACCGGTGCGGTCGCCGCTCTCGCCTCGCTCGCCTACGCCCTGCCCTACGGACACCCCCTGCGCGCGTCCCTGCCCGAGGGTCTGGCCGCGCTGCGCCGCCGCGTCACCGATCCGGGGCTCCTGCTCGGCCTGGACGTCGAGTGGACGGAGAAGGGCGGAACCACGGCCGCCGAGCTGCGCAAGGCGTACGGACTGCCCGCCACCGGAGGCGCCGACGCGGACGGCACCACGTGGGTCGGTGAAGCGCTCGCGCTGCGCCCCTGGCACAGCGACAAGGAGACCGTGCTGGTGCGCCCGGCGGGACTCACCGGCCCGGACGACACCGTGTTCGGGCTTCTCGAAGGGCTGGTGGGTACCTCACGCGCCACCGGTCTCCACGCTCTGCGCTCCGTCCTCGGCGACGAACTCGCCGGGGCCCTCGCCGTCGGCCTCGGTCCCGAAGGTCCCTCCGGGCCCGCCCAGGACCCCACAGTCTGTGTACCGGCACTCGTCACCGAGGTCGCCTCGGCCCACGGTCTCGGCGAGGACGCGGCGACGCTCTATCTGCAACTGCTCGCCCTGCCCGACCCGACGGACCGCAACTGCGCCCGCTGGACCGGCTGGAAGCCCGCCCGTCTGAAGAAGGCCCGGGCCGAACTCACGACGACAGAGCTGGTCGTGGACGCCAAGCGGTCCCGGGCCGGCCGCTCCCTCTTCCTTCCCTGCGGCTGGCGTGACCTCAAGGCACCCGCCCTGCCGGTGGAGACGTGGAAGGAGAGCCTCTATCCCGTCCGCGAGGGGATCCGCGCGGTCCCGCTCCTCCCGGTGCCCGAGCTGTTCGCCCGCGCCTGGGGCCGGGTGCGGGCCGGAGAAGCGCCCGGATACGAAGAGCTCACCACCCGCGCCACGCGGAAGGGCCGCCGGCGGTGACCCGAAGGCGAGGCCACCCGGCCACCGCACCCGGCGACCCCACCCACGACCACCGCCCGAGCCCACCGGAAGATCTCCCGATGACCACCACCCTCTCCCCCGACAACACCCGTCAGATCGTGCCGCCCGAGGAGCGGTACGCCACTGAACTGGCCTTCCTCGCCGCCTACGACGACGGCCCCCGCCCGCCGGCCTGGCGGCTCACGCCCCGTGCCGTCGTCTCGTTCGTCATGGGAAGCGGCGACCGGGCCCTGCGGCTGCCCGACGACGCCGAGGCCCCCGAGGGCGTACCGCGTCGCCTGGTGGTGGAGGGCAAGTTCGTCGGCGACCGGGCGTTGGTCGAGCGATGTGTCGTGACCCTCGCCGGCGAGCGCGGGCTGCTACTCGTCGGCGAGCCGGGCACCGCCAAGTCCATGCTGTCCGAGCTGCTGTCGGCTGCCGTGTGCGGCACCAGCGGCCTGGTCGTCCAGGGCACGGCGGGTACGACCGAGGACCAGCTCAAGTACGGCTGGAACTACGCCTTGCTGCTGGCCCAGGGACCCAGCCGGCAGGCCCTCGTGCCCTCCCCGGTCCTGACCGCGATGGGCCGGGGCGGCATCGCCCGCGTCGAGGAGGTGACCCGCTGTCTGCCGGAGGTGCAGGACGCCCTGGTCTCCCTGCTCTCCGAGCGTCGCATCGCCGTCCCCGAACTCTCGGGCACCGACGACTCGCTGGCGCACGCCGCGCCCGGTTTCAACCTCATCGCCACCGCCAACCTGCGCGACAAGGGTGTCTCCGAGATGTCCGCCGCGCTGAAACGCCGCTTCAACTTCGAGACGGTCGGCCCGATCCCGGACCTAGACGCCGAGACGGCGCTGGTCCGCAGCCAGGCGCGGGCGTGCGTCGAGCGGGCCGGCGCGCCGTTCCAGGTCGACGAGGCCGTCCTGGAGGCCCTCGTCGTCGCCTTCCGTGACCTGCGCGAGGGCCGTTCGGCGGAGGGTTGGGAGGTCGAGCGGCCGTCCACCGTGATGAGCACCGCGGAAGCCGTGTCCGTCGCGGGCGCGCTCGGGCTGGCCGCGGCGTATTTCCCCGGCGACCGTGACGTACTGGGGCTGCTCCCGGGGCATCTCCTCGGCGTGGTCCGCAAGGACGACCCGGCCGACGCGGCGCGCCTGCGGGGCTACTGGGACGGTCCGGTCCGGCGCCGCGCCGAGCAGGGTTCGGCCACCTGGCGCACCCTGTGGGACCTGCGCACGGTCCTGGAGGGCTGACGTCCGTGTCCCACTCCTCGCCCGGTCCCGCCTCCTCGCCCGGTCCCGCCTCCTCCCCCGGTCCCGCCTCCTCGGCCTCTCTCGCCTCCGCGTCCGCTCCGGTCTCCTCGACCCCTCTCGCCTCCTCGCGCCTCTCTCCCGACGAAGCGGTCGCCGCGCTCACCGATGCCGCGGCGCCCTATGTCATCGGCGTACGGCATCACGCACCGTCCCTGGCCGCGGCCGTCCCGACGCTGCTGGACGGGGCCGCTCCGGACGTCCTGCTGGTCGAACTTCCCGCCGAGATGCAGGAGTGGCTGCCCTGGCTGGGCCACGGGGAGACACGGGCGCCGGTCGCCCTCGCGGCCGCGTCCACCGAGGCGGGCGGAGGGCCGGCCTTTTATCCCTTCGCGGACTTCTCCCCCGAGCTCGCCGCCGTGCGCTGGGCCACCCGGCACGGCGTCCCGGTCGTCGCCTGCGACCTGCCGCTGGCCGACCGGGCGTGGCACGAGGGGAGGCGTCCCACCACGTCCACGACGTCCACCGGTCCCACCACGTCCACCGGTCCCACCGCGCCCGCCTCCGTGGCTCCGGAGTACGACCGTTCCGGGCTCACCGTCGCCCTCCGGGCCCGGCTGACCGGCCGTCCCGGCGAGGATCTCTGGGACCGTCTCGTCGAGGCCACCGCACCGGGCTCCGAGCCGGAGGCGCTGCGCCGTGCCGCGCTCCTCACCGGCTGGGCGCTGCGCGAGGAGGCCATCGCCTCGGGAGGTGTGCCCGAGTTCGATCTGCGGCGTGAGCGGTGGATGCGCTCCTGCCTGGCCGCCGCCGCCACGGACGGCGCGCGTGCAGCGGTGGTCGTGGGTGCCTTCCACGCCCCGTCGCTGGTGGTCCCGGCTGCCGAGCCCGAGCCGCACCGCCCCGGCGGTACCAGTGGGACCAGCCGTCTCACCAACCCTGACAACCACGTTGACCCCGTTGAACCCGACAATCCCGACCGCCCCGCTGACGCCCCCGATCACCCCGATCACCCCGGCCAGCGCGACCACTGCGACCCCCGCGACCACTGCGACCCCCGCGACCCCCGCGACCACTCCGACCCCGCCGGCCCTCACGGTCACGTAGCGAACCGGCCCGGTCCCAAGGACTCGCCCGGCGATGCCGACCGTTCCGGGTGGATCACGTCCCTCATCCCGTACACATACGCCCTCCTGGACGAGCGGTCCGGCTATCCGGCGGGCATCCGGGACCCGGAGTGGCAGCACCTCGTGCTGCGGGCGGCAGGCGATCCGGTGGCGCTGGAGGAGGCGCTGACCGGGGCGGCCGTACGGGTGTGCGTGGGGCTGCGCGCCCTCGGGCATCCGTCGGGGCCCGCCGACGCGCGCGAGATCACCCGGCTGGCCTCGGACCTGGCACGGCTGCGCGGGTTGCCCGCCGCGGGCCGGGGGGAGCTGGTCGAGGCGGTGCAGACGGTGCTCGCGCAGGGGGAGCCGTACGGCAGAGGGCGTGCCGTCGCCCGAGCCATGGAGCAGGTCCTCGTCGGGACGCGCAGCGGCCGTCCGGCTCCCGGCACGCCACGCAGCGGCCTGGCCCCGGCGGTCGAGGCCGAACTGTCGGCGCTGGGGCTGCCCGGCCCGGGAACCGCCGGACCGGGCGCCCCCGGACCGGGACCCACTGGACGGGGGGCGGTCGGGCCGAGTGGCACCAGGCCGGGCGCGGCCGCCCGGGATCTGCGGCTGGACCCCTTGCGGTCCGACCTCGACCGTGAACGCGACCTGCTGTTGCGCCGTCTGGCGGTGTGCGGTGTGCCGTACGGGGAGGAGCAGGAGATCGTCGGCGCGGGCGGTGCGGAGACGCTGACGACCCGGTGGGAGGTGCGCTGGACTCCGGCGACCGAGGCCATGCTGTCCGCGGCCGGCGTACGCGGTGTCACTCCCGCCCAGGCCGCCGAGGGGGTCCTGCGGGAGCGGTGGCGTGCGGAGCGGGACGAGGGCGGACCGGTGGCCGCTCAGACGCTGGAGGGACTCCGGCAGGCGGCGGAGTGCGGCCTGCCGGAACTGACGGACGCACGGCTCGCGGAGGCCGCCGAGGCACTGCCGGGCACCGCCGCCCTGCCCGAGCTCCTCACCGGCCTGGGCCTGCTGGACCGGTTGCGCGCGGGTCACATCGCAGCGCTCGGTACCGACAGGGACCGTGCGGTGCGGGCCCGCGCCGTGGCCGAACTGTTGACCTCCGCCGCGGTTCGCCAGGTGGACGGTCTCACCGGGGCCGAGGACCCCGCAGACGCGCACGCCCTGCTGGAGCTCGCCCACCGGGCCGACGTCCTCGGCGGTGTCCGTCTGACCGACGCCCTGGCCCGGCTTGCACACGACGGCTCGCCCCTGATGCGCGGTGCCGCGGGAGCTGTCCGGGTACTGCTCGGACACGAGGACGCGGAGATCCTGGGCGACCGCGTCGCCTCCTGGGTGGACACGGCGAGCGACCACACCTCCCGGTCCGCGCTCACCGCCCGGCTGACCGGGCTGCTGACAGCCGCCGGCCCGCTGCTGGAGTCCGCGGCCCCGGCACTGCATCCGCTGCTCGAGCGGGTCTCCGAACTGTCCGACCGGGACTTCCTCGACCGGCTGCCCTCGCTGCGCGGCGGCTTCGACACGCTCAGCCCGGCCGGCCGCGACCGCCTCCTTACCGCCGTCGAGGAGCATCTGGGCGTCGGCCGGCCGGCCGACACGGGCGGGGTGGATCCCGACGCCCTCGCCCTGTGGACCCGCGCGGACCTCACGGCCCGGGCCACTCTCGGCGGACTCGGGCTGCTTCCCGCACTCGCTGCCGACGAGGCCGGCACAGCCGAGTCCGCCGCCACCGGCTCCGACGCCGACGCCGACGCGCCACCCGTCGCCGGGGACCACCTCCTCGACCCCGCCGACCGCTGGCGGCTCGTTCTCGGCCGCCGCACCGACCGGCTGCCCCCATCGGCGGCCCCGTTGGCCACCGCGTTGGACGAGCTGTACGGCAGCGGGCGGGGCGAGGGCAGCCGCGGTGACCTGACCGGGCCGGGCCGCGGCGGCGGCCGGGAGGCTTCCTATCCGGGTGTGCGTGCGTGGTCCGAGGAGCTGGCGGTGCTGTTCGGGCCGGGCATCCGCGAGGAGGTCCTGGCGGCCGCGGCCGCGTCGGGCCGGCCGGACGTCCTGGCGGAGCTGGACCCGGACAGCGTCCGGCCCTCCGTTGACCTGCTGCGCACCGTGCTCCGCCATGCGGGCGGCCTGCCAGAGGCCCGCCTGGCCGCGCTCCGGCCGCTCGTGCGGCGCCTGGTCGAGGCACTGACCCGGCAGTTGGCCACACAGCTGCGCCCGGCGCTGCACGGCACGGTCCTGCCGCGCCCCAGCCGCCGTCCGGGCGGTGGCCTGGACCTGCCCCGCACCCTCCGGGCCAACCTGGCCTCGGCGCGCCGCTTCCCGGACGGCACGGTCCAGGTCCTCCCCGAACGCCCCGTCTTCCGTACCCGCGCCGGACGGTCCGCCGACTGGCGGCTGATCCTGGTGACCGACGTGTCGGGATCCATGGAGGCGTCCACGGTCTGGGCAGCCCTCACGGCCTCGGTGCTGGCCGGAGTGCCCACCCTGTCCACGCACTTCCTGGCCTTCTCCACCGAGGTCATCGACTTCACCGACCACGTCGAGGACCCGTTGTCCCTGCTGCTGGAGGTCAGCGTGGGTGGTGGCACCCACATCGCCGCGGGGCTGCGGCACGCCCGCGAGCTGGTCACCGTACCGTCCCGCACCCTCGTCGTGGTCGTCAGCGACTTCGAGGAGGGCTACCCGCTGGGCGGGCTGCTCGGCGAGGTCCGTGCCCTGGTCGGGGCCGGCTGCCACGTCCTGGGCTGTGCGAGCCTCGACGACACGGGACGCCCCCGGTACTCCACCGGTGTGGCGGGCCGGCTCGTCGCCGCGGGCATGCCGGTCGCCGCCCTCAGCCCGCTCGAACTCGCCCGCTGGGTAGGGGAGAAGATCGCGTGAACCCACAGCTTCCGCCGGTCGCCCCGTCGGTGACCGCCGAGCTCGTCGCGGCACTGACGCCCCGGCTGCGCAAACGGCTCGACGCGGGCGTCGCCAAGGTGGCGGCACGGCCGACGGCGCGGGCGGGCGACATGGTGCGCATCGCCGTCGACGACGGCACCGAACTGGAACTGCATGCTCCCGGCGGGGTCGTGACCAGCGCCGGGGCGATCCGCTGCGGTTGCCTGCTCGCACCCGACTGTCTGCACCGGGCCGCCGCGGCATCGGCGGCCCCTGTCGCCGATCCCACGGAGCCGTCGGCGACAGAGCAACCGGCGACGAAGCAGCCGGTCACCGCACCACCGGTCACGAAGCAACCGGTCACGGACTCGGCACCGCCACCGCCCGCCCCGGTCCCGGCCGCCGCCCCCACCTCCGAAACGGCCACCCCCGACCAACGTGTCGCCGCGGCCGCCCTGCACGACGCCGCGGCCGCCGTGCTCGAGGCGGGCACCGACGGTGCTGGTGCCGTGCTCCAGGCGGAGCTGCTGCGCGCCGCGCACACCGCGCGGCTCGCGGGACTCCCCCGTGCGGCGGGCCGTGCGGTCGCCGTCGTCACCGCGTTGCGCGCGGCCAGGAGCACGGACCCCGCCTACCGCCTCACCGACCTCACCGCCGCCCTCCGCGACGTCCTGGTCATCTCCCACCGTCTCCCCGGCGCCACCGGCCCGGAACTCGCCGGACTCCGGGGCACTGCACGGCAGCCGTACACCCCGGACGGGTCCCTGCGCCTGTACGGGCTCTTCTCCGAGCCCGTCCTCACGGCGACCGGATACGGGGGAGCCGTCACCTGGACGGCCGACGTCGCGGGACGGCTCTACTCGGTCTCCGACGTGGCTCCGGGCGGCGCCGGGCGGGCCACGGGCGCCGCCGACCGGGCCGTACGCCTCGGCGACACGTCCCTGACCCACCGTGAACTCTCACGCGCGGGACTCGCCGTGTCCGGTGCGACCGTCTCCCCGACGGGCCGCCTGGGTGCCGGCGCGGGCGTTCGGGCCGTGCGCGCGGCCGGCGCCGCGTGGCATGCCGAACCCCTCGACCGCCTGTGGGCGGTGCCGGTGGACGAACAGGTCTCCATGGCCCTGGCGGGCGACCGGGACCTGTTGTTCCTCGACGTCACGCTCACCGGCACGGTCCGCGAAGCGGCGGGCGAGTGTTTGGTCGCCGACTGCGGGGGCCGGCCGCTGCGGCTCGCCGCCGCCCATGACGATCCCGCGCTGCCCGACCGCGAGAACCTCCGCCTCCTCGCGTCCGTCCGGGGCGTCCGGCTACGCGTCGTCGCCCGGCTCACCCCGGCCCCGCAACCCCGCGCCCTGCTCCTGGCCGTGAGCCATCCCACCGACCCCGACGCCCGTATCGATCTCGGCCTCGACCGGCTCCGCCGCGCGGACCTGCCCACCGCGCCGACGCCCAGGGGTGCGCCGGCCGGGCCCCCCGTCGACGAGGCCCCGGTGCATCTGCTGCGGCGCCGGGTCGACCAGGCGACGTCCGGAGGCCGCCGTGTGCTCGCCTTTCCCGGAAACCGGGACACCGAGGGCGCGCGTCTTCGCCGGCACGGCCTCGTCACCGCCGGAGAACTCCTCGCCGCGCTGCACGCCGCCGCCGCGGAGCGTGCACGCGACCCCTTCGGTCGGCTTCTTCCGGCCGACTCCGGCCGCTTCGCCCGTGCCTGGCTCGGTGCCGCCGTCCACACCGAGGAACTCGACCGTATCCTGTGCGCCGCCGCGTGGGGCGCGGACCTCACGAACGCCGCGGACCCGGCTGTCCCCGCCCGTCCGGGAAGTCCCGCAGACCCGGTGGAAACAGCCCATCCAGCAGTCCCCGGGGACCCGGCGGATCCCGTCGATGCCGGGGCGCCCTAGCGATCGGCCCGCCGAGCCGAGTGGGGAGCCGTAGTATCGGATGATCTCGTGGGGGGGGGGAGGCGGGCATGGGCAGGCAGCGTCCCGGTACGCCGACGCTGGAGGAGGTGGCCGCCCGCGCCGGTGTGGGGCGGGGCACCGTCTCGAGGGTCGTCAACAACGCGTCCGGTGTACGGGATTCGACACGCCGCGCCGTGCAGCAGGCCATCGCCGAACTGGGCTACGTCCCGAATCTCGCGGCCCGTTCCCTGGCCGGCCACCGCGCGGACGCCGTCGCGCTGGTCATCACGGAGACGGACTGGCGGCTGTTCGGGGAGCCCTTCTTCACCGAGATCGTCCATGCCGTCGGCGACGCCCTCGCCGACACTCCGGTGCAGTTGCTGCTCACCCTGGTCCGTACGGACACCGAGCGGCAGCGTTTCGTGGAGTACGCGCGCGGTGGCCGAGTCGACGGCGTGCTGCTGATGTCCGTGCGCGCCGAGGACCCGCTGCCGGACCTGCTCGCGAAGGCGGGACTGCCCACCGTCATGCTGGGGCGGCGTTCCGGCGACGAGAGCGTCACCTACGTCGACGCCGACAACACCGGCGGCGCGCGTGGCGCGGTCACGCACCTGCTGAACGGCGGCCGGACCATGATCGGGGCCATCAGTGGACCGCTCGACATGTACGTCGCCCAGTGCCGGCTGCGCGGATACCGGGAGGCCCTGGAGCTGGCGGGCGTGGAGGTCAGGCCCTCACTGGTCGTCGAGGGCGGTGATTTCGCGGAGGAGAGCGGGCGCCGGGCGATGACCGGGCTGATCGCCCGTCATCCGGAGCTCGACGCGGTCTTCGCCGCCTCGGACTCGATGGCCTCCGGGGCGCTGATCGCGCTGCGCGCGGCAGGCCGCCGGGTGCCGCAGGACGTGGCGGTGATCGGCTTCGACGACTCCCGGCCCGCCCGGCCCACGGATCCGCCGCTGACGACGGTCCGGCAGCCGCTGGAGGAGATCGGCCGCACGATGGTGCGGCTCCTGCTGGAGGAGATGGAGGACACCCCCGGCTCCTGGCGGCACGTCATCCTCCGTACGGAACTGGTACTCCGCGACTCCACCTGACGGCGTCGATGGGCGGGCACTCACCGGCGGCGCGTCTGTCACCTGGGGCTTCGACATCTCTTCGCCATCTCTTCGACGACTCCGACGCGCACAGTCTTGTCAGGAACATGAACTGCTCCTACAGTCCCCAGTCAACCGATAAGTGGGAGCGCTCCCATCCATGGGGAGTTGGGAGCGCTCCCGCACCGGCCCCCTCCTTCCCCCCCACCCCCCCCACCCTCCCGGAGAGGCCCCCATGCGACCGTTACGGCCCCAAGTCCGCTCCCTGCGCGGCCTCCTAGGCACACTAGTCGCGACCTTCGCGGTCGTCGCGTCACTCATGACCGCGGCGGCGCCGGCCCAGGCGGACACCACACTCTGCGAACCGTTCGGCACGACGGCGATCCAGGGACGGTACGTCGTCCAGAACAACCGCTGGGGTTCCACTGCCACCCAGTGCGTAACGGCCACGGAGACCGGCTTCCGGATCGGCCAGGCCGACGGCTCCGCGCCGACCGACGGGGCGCCGAAGTCGTATCCGTCGGTCTTCAACGGCTGCCACTACACGACCTGCTCGCCGGGCACCGAACTCCCCGCCCGCATCGACACCGTCACCGAGGCGCCCTCCAGCATCTCGTACGGCTTCGTCGGCGACGCCGTCTACAACGCCTCGTACGACATCTGGCTGGACCCGACTCCCCGTACCGACGGGGTGAACCAGACCGAGATCATGATCTGGTTCAACAGGGTGGGCCCGATCCAGCCCATCGGTTCCCAGGCCGGAACGGCCTCGGTGGGCGGACGGAGCTGGGAGGTGTGGACCGGCAGCAACGGCTCCAACGACGTGCTGTCCTTCGTCGCCCCGTCCGCGATCACCGACTGGAGCTTCGACGTCATGGACTTCGTCCGGGCGACCGTGGCGCGCGGGCTGGCCGAGGACGACTGGTATCTGACGAGTGTCCAGGCCGGCTTCGAGCCGTGGCAGGGCGGCGCCGGGCTGGCTGTGAACTCCTTCTCCTCCACCGTCGAGACCGGCGGCGGCGCGGGCGACCCCGATGACCCCGGCGACCCGGGCAACCCCGTGGCGTGCGAGGTGACGTACGGAGCGAACGCCTGGCAGAACGGCTTCACCGCGGACGTCACCGTCACCAACACCGGCACGACTCCCGTCGACGGCTGGCAGCTCGCCTTCACCCTGCCCTCCGGCCAGCGGGTGACCAACGCCTGGAACGCCTCGCTCTCCCCTGCCACGGGCACCGTCACGGCGACCGGCGTGGGGCACAACGCCCGGCTCGCAGCCGGCGGCAGCCTGACGTTCGGCTTCCAGGGCACCCACAGCGGCGCGTTCGCCGAGCCGGACGGCTTCCGCCTGAACGACGCCGTCTGCACCACCGCCTAGCGACCGCGCACGGCCCAACGCTCCCTCGCCCGTCCGGTCGTAGCGCCTTCCCCGGGCGGGCGGGGGCTCCATCGCCCACCTCGAGCGCAGCCCCGAGCGCAGCCCCGAACGTCACTCCGTGATCACCGAGTTCCGATCACCACATCCCGATTGTCATTGCCATGGACTGATCATCCGGAATCATCCGGTCACCAGCAAGGGAAAGATTCACCCCGGAAACAGGAGCCCCCTATGGTTCGACGCAGCAGATCCCTCTCTCTCGCGGCTGTACTGGCCACCCTGCTCGGCACGCTCGGCGTGACCTTCCTGCTCGGGCAGGGGCGTGCCGACGCGCACGGCGTGGCGATGATGCCCGGCTCACGCACCTACCTCTGCCAGCTGGACGCCAAGACCGGCACCGGCGCCCTGGACCCGACGAACCCCGCCTGTCAGAGCGCCCTGGACCAGAGCGGCGCGACGGCGCTGTACAACTGGTTCGCCGTGCTCGACTCCAACGCCGGAGGCCGCGGCGCCGGTTATGTGCCGGACGGCACTCTGTGCAGTGCCGGCGACCGGTCCCCGTACGACTTCTCCGCCTACAACGCCGCCCGCGCCGACTGGCCCCGGACGCATCTGACGTCCGGGTCGACGGTTCAGGTGAACTACAGCAACTGGGCGGCCCACCCGGGTGACTTCCGGGTCTACCTGACCAAGCCGACCTGGTCGCCCACGTCCGAGCTGGGCTGGGACGACCTGGAGCTGATCCAGACGGTGACCGACCCGCCCCAGCAGGGCTCGGCGGGTGCCGACGGAGGCCACTACTACTGGGATCTGGCGCTGCCGTCGGGCCGCTCGGGCGACGCGCTGATCTTCATGCAGTGGGTGCGTTCGGACAGCCAGGAGAACTTTTTCTCCTGTTCCGACATCGTCTTCGACGGCGGCAACGGCGAGGTGACCGGCATCGGCGACTCGGGCGGCTCCCCGACGCCGACCGAGCCTCCCACGACCCCGCCACCCACCCACTCCGGCTCCTGCATGGCCGTCTACAACGTGGAGAACTCCTGGGGCGGCGGCTTCCAGGGCTCCGTCGAGGTGATGAACCACGGGACTGAGCCGCTGACCGGCTGGGCCGTGGAGTGGCAGCCGGGCGACGGGACCACGCTCAGCAGTGTGTGGAACGGATCGCTGTCCAGCGGCACCGACGGTGCGGTCACGGTCCGGAACGTGGACCACAACCGCGTCGTCCCACCGGACGGCAGCGTGACCTTCGGCTTCACCGCCACGTCCACGGGCAACGACTTCCCCGTGGACACGATCGGCTGCGTGACGCCGTAGCACGGCCCCGGGAGGCGCCCTACCCGGCCGTGCGGCCACCGTGCGGCGTCTCCCACCGGCCTGCGGCACACCCGCGCACCTCACGTGCCGGTTACAAATCGCTCAACCTCTGGTTGCGAAGCGATGATCGAGCGACTATGGGGCCATGACTCTGGCTCAGCGCGCCCTTGAGCGGCTGCAGGCCTGGCCCGACCTCACCGCGGGCCCGGCCAGTTGCGGAACCGGACGGGCCCTGCGCTCCGTTCGTGACGAGATCGTCCACTTCCACTCGGACCGGGACGTGGACCTCCACCTCACCCACCGGGCCATCCAGCGTTTCCAGTACGACCTCGGCAACTCCAGCGCCATCCGCATGCTTCCCGGATCACGGTGGGTGACCGTGCACCTGGACTGCGACACGGACGTCGACCTGCTGCTGAGCCTGGTGAGCATCGCGCTGAAGGCCCATCAGGCCCGGCCCCCCGCGGAGCTGCCCTCGAAGTGCAACTTCCACCGCGTCACGGTGCTCCCCCGTTCCGCGGCCGGGGAGATCTGAGATACGCCGACGGCGGCACCCCGCGTCGGAGGGGCACCGCCGTCCGCGGCCTCGGTGTTCAGCACCACCGTCCACGGTCAGTGGTCGGGCACCACCGTCCACGGTCAGTGGTCGGGCACCGCCGTCCGCGGCCTCAGTGGTCCGCCGGCTGCTCCGCGCCACGCCGGATACCGACCGCGGCGAGCACCGCGCCGAGCACGCACAGGACGCCGGTGACGATCACCGCCACGTGGACGCCGTTCATGAACGCCTGTCCGCTGCCCTCCACGACGGCGGCCCGCAGGCCGGCCGGCATGTCGTCGGAGACGGGCGCCACGCCCATCGCCACGGCGTCCTTGGCCTCCAGCAAGCCGTGTGCCATGGCCGAGGGCACACCCGCGCCGGTCAGCTCCCCGGTGAGCGTCGAGCCGACCTTGCTGCTGATCAGGGAGACCAGCACGGACGTACCGAGCGCGCCGCCGATCTGTAGGGTCGTCGCCTGCAGACCGCCGGCCACACCGCCGTCCCGGACGGGTGCGTTGCCGACGATGGCGTCGGAGGACGCGGCCATCACCATGCCGACACCGAGGCCGAGCGCGATGAACGGCGGCCACATCGTGGCGTAGGAGGAGTCGGTCTGCCAGGTGAGCATGCCGAAGCAGGAGGCCGCCTGGAGCAGCATGCCCAGCGGCATGGTCAGACGGGGGCCGAAGCGCTGGGTCAGGGCCGCGCCCAGCGGCGAGGCGACCAGCGAGGCGAGGCTGAGCGGAAGCGTCCGCAGGCCCGCCTCGACCGGCGTGAAACCCCGCACGTTCTGCAGGTACAGCATGACGAAGAAGATCACGCCGAGCATGACGAAGAAGTTCATCGCGGTGATGATCGCGCCGATCGTCAGCGCACGGTTGCGGAACAGGCGCATCGGCAGCAGCGGGTGCTCCACGCGGGTCTCGAACCAGCCGAACACGAGCAGGAGCACGAGGCCGGCGGCGACGGAGCCCAGGGTGCCCGCGGACGTCCAGCCCCAGGTCTCGCCCTTGACGACGCCGAAGACCACGGCCAGCAGGCCGAGGGCGAGCAGGACGAGGCCGGGGATGTCGAAGCGCTCCCGGCCTGCGGCGTTGCGGCTCTCGGGCAGGACGAGGATGCCGAAGACGATGGCGAGGACGCCGATGGGGGCGTTGATGTAGAAGACGGACTCCCAGTTGACGCTCTCCACGAGGAGTCCGCCGACGATGGGTCCGAGGGCCGTGGCGACGGCGGAGACCATGGCCCAGATGCCCACGGCCATGCCGAACTTCTTCGGCGGGAACACGGAGCGGAGCAGTCCGAGGGTGTTGGGCATCAGCAGTCCGCCGAAGGCGCCCTGGAGGGCACGGAAGGCGACCACACCCTCGATCGACCCGGCCAGGCCGATGGCGACGGAGGCGAGGGTGAACCCGGCGACGCCCACGAGGTAGTAGGTGCGCCGGCCGAACCGGTCACCGAGCTTGCCGCCCAGGATGAGGGTGGCGGCGAGCGCGAGCAGGTAGGAGTTGGTCACCCACTGGAGCTGGGCGGTCGACGCATGCAGGTCGCTGCCGATCTCGGGATTGGCGATGGCGACGACGGAGCCGTCGAGCTGGACCATGAACAGTCCGAACGCGACGGCGAGCAGGGTCAGCCAGGGGTTGGACCGCAGGCGGCCGGCCGCCGGTGGGGCGGTCTTGGCCGCGGGTGGGGTGGGGTGATCCACGGACGTGGACGGCATGGGTGAGCCTTCTCTTCCAGATTCACGGGGGTGGTGCGGGGCGGGGCGGCCCACGGGCGCACGGCCGGCCGGCTGCGGGCACGACGGTGTGCCCGCAGCCGGCGGGAATGCCTGGGCCCCGCCCGGTCAGCGGGCGGTGGGGTGGAGGTGCCGCGACAGCGCGTCGAGGGCGTCCAGGGCGGAGCCGAGCGCGCCCTGCTGCCCTTCGGTGAGGGAGGTCAGGGCGTGGCGGATGAACGCGGTCTCCAGTTCCCGCACCTCGGACAGACGCTCACGGGCCGTGGCCGTGAGGTGGAGGTGGGCGACCCGCCGGTCGGCGCTGTCCTGCCGGCGCTCCAGGTCTCCCTGCTCGGTGAGCTGGGAGACCAGGGCGCTGACGTTGTTCGGCTTCATCAGCAGGGCCTCGGCGGCCTCGCGCACCGTGGCGCCCTCGCGCTGGGCGACGAACCGCAGCAGCGCGAGCCGGCTCTCCGGCGGCTTGGGATGCGGGTACTGGGCGGAGACCTGCCGGTCCAGCGCCCGATGCAGCGCCGGAAGGCATGCCGCGAGCCCGGAGGCCACACGGTCGATGTCCCGGCGAGGGGCGCTGGAGTCGGTCACCCGGACACGATAGATATGACCAGATAGGTATGTCAAAAGAGATAAAGTCGCCGCTGGAGTCGCCACCCGTGCAACGCTCTCGCAACCTTCTCCGTGCTGGCATGCACGGTATGCGCGACACACACGAGGAGACTCCCCCCGTCGAGCTCACCTCCGAGGCGGCCGCACTGCTACGGCGGCTCCGCGAGGCGCACGGCCCGCTGATGTTCCACCAGTCCGGCGGCTGCTGCGACGGCAGCGCCCCGATGTGCTACCCGGCCGGCGAGTTCCACACCGGAGCCGCGGACGTCCTGCTCGGCGAACTGGTCGTCGAGGGCGTCGGGGAGCCGGTGGCGTTCTGGATGTCACGCAGCCAGTACGAGACGTGGAGCCACAAACCCACTTACTGATGGCGCTACTTCGCTAGCATGGCCGCATGCCCTACGCGCCCGAGTACCTGCACTTGGTCATCCCCGGCGTCGCCTTCGAGGCTCTGCTCTACGGCCGTAACAGCGACGACGCCACCGGATCCGGCAGTTCCGTTGAAGACCAACTAGCCACGGGCCGCACGCTCTGCGGGCAGAACAGCTGGCGCATCACCCGCGAGTTCAAAGACACGGACATCTCCGCCAGCCGTCACACCAGCAGAAAGCGCGACGAGTTCGAGGCCCTCATCGACGCCATCACCGACGGTGCCACCACACCCGGCGTCCGCCGCATCGTCGTCGCCTTCAACGCCAGCAGGTACTACCGCGACTTGGACGCCTACGTCCGGCTACGAAAAGCCTGCATGATCGGCAATGTCCTGCTCTGCTACAACGGCCAGGTTTACGACCTGTCCCGCCGCGACGACCGTAAGACCACCGCTCAGCACGCCGTCGACGCAGAGGACGAGGCAGAAGGCCTACGGGACCAGAACCTGCGAACAGCCAGCCAGCAGGCCAAAGCGGGAATGCCCCACGGCAAGGCGATCTACGGGTACACGCGGACGTATGACATGGTCAACGGCCGCAAGCGCTGTACCGGGCAGGAGGAAGATGAGCGCGGGCCCTACGTGCTGGAGATGCTGCGCCGCCTGGACGCCGGCCACACCCTCGGCTCGGTGAAGCGCTGGCTCAGGTCGGAGCCGAACGCTGCGCGGCTGGATGGAAGTCCGTGGGCGGAAGACTTGATCCGCATGACGGTCATGAACCGCGTGTACGTCGGCGAACGCCTCCACCGAGGCGAGTACATCAAGGCGGTCTGGGCCCCGATCAAGGGGCTTGAGACGCCCCAGGGCAGGGCCATGTTCTTCCGCGTCACGGAGAAGCTCACCGATCCCGCCCGGACAGCCCACCGAGGGACCGAGGTCCAGCACCTGATGTCGTACCTCGGCTTGTGCGGTGAGTGCGGCGATCACGCGCGCCTGCGATACCTCACTACGACCGGCCGACGGAAGAACCCCACGATGGCCTGCACGGAGAAGCAGGACACATCGATCGTTGAGCACCTCCTCAACGCCTATGTCGAGGAGGCCCTGCTCGCCTGGTTCAGCAACAAGCAGAAGGCTCGGGCCGCCCTTGTCCCAGCGGACGACAAGGTCGAGGAGGCGGTGACCGCCACACAGCGGCTGATCAACTCGTACGAGGAGCAGCTCGCTGAGGCCCGGCATCTCGCCGAGACCTTCGACGAGGAAGCGGGCCGGTTCAAGCTGTCGGCGGCGTCTCTTGCAGGCATGGAGGCGCGGATCGAGCCGAAGCTGGAGGCGGAGCGGAAGAAGTTGCAGCGCTTCACCGGGACCTCGCCGCTGCTGCTGCGGATGCTGAACGAGGACCCGGAGAGTGTCTGGAACGGCCGCCCCGCCTCGGCGGAACGGTCGGCGTTGCCCGGGCTGACGCTGGAGCAGAAGCGGGAGGTGATCCGGAGTGTGGTGACCGTCCGCTTGTACAAGGCGACGACGACCGGCGCGCGCAAGCTGGAGCCGGGCCGGATCCGCCTCTCGTTCGTGGGGGAGCTCGGGTTCAGGGACCGACCACTCCGTGCTCCCGCGACCGCTCCCTCTCGGCTTCCGGGGCCGCGGGCTGCTTCTTCGGGAACGTCAGCAGGTTCCCGCGGCTGGGCTGCTGGCGCTTCTTGAAGACGCCGGCGCGTTCCATCTCGGCGCCGGTCTGGAACGCTTCGGACAGCTCTTTGGCGCGCGTGCCTTGGAACTCTGCGCGGAGCTTCTCGCGTTCGGCTTTGAGGGTGGCGGTGTTGCGGGCTCGTTCGGCGGCCCGCTCCTGAGTGAGGCGGCCCATCTCGTTCACCTGTGCAGCCTGGAGGGCGAGGAAACGTGTCTGCTCGGCCTGCGCCTGGCGCTGTGTGTCGGCGAGGACGCGTCGTTCATCGCGGGTGTCGCAGACCCAGCGGCGGACGAAGATGAGGATGACGAGAGACAGGCCGGTCATGACGAGGCAGGCCCCACCGATGGAGCCTGCTGCGTTATGAACTGAGGCGCTTCGGATGATCACGGCGAACCCTGCGAGCAGGATTCCTACGGCTATTGCGACCGCGGCTTTGGTGCGAGCCGTGAGATCCATGCATACCCCCGGGTGTTACGCCTGTGCTGTCGCGTCTCCGGGGTCGGCTTCGTCGGCTTCGTCGGTGGTGAGCTTGTCGACGACGGCGAAGAACGTGAAGCGTCCTACGTCATCGAGGATGCCCCACTGATCGGCCACCTCCTCCGGAGTGAGATTTGAGCCTACCTGTGACCGATCTGTTTCGGACAGTGCTTGCTGAGACTCCAGGTACTCAGGTGGCACGATCTCGGCAGCGACAAGGAGTTCGACGGGGTCCAGTCCCAACGCCTTGGCTAGGGCGGGGAAGAACTTGACGTGCGGAACCGTCTCCCCGCGTAGGAGCCGCGAGACCGTGGTCTTGTTGATGCCGGTGGCGGCCACGAGTTTCTGCTGCGCGCCATACGCCGTGTAGCCGGCGCGTTCGAGGGCGGGGAAGACGAGCGCGAAGAACCGCTCTTCACGTCCGGTGGGGGCATCCGTCATGTCCCGGAACTCTACTTCCCTGGAGAGGGAATAGTCGACGATTCCCTCCCCCGGGAAAGCAGCATTCCGGCCACTGACCTGCAACAACACAGGTCACGCGCTCGTTCGAACACACGTACGAGTGCAATTTCATCCTTCCCGATCTCGCACATTCCCTTGCCAGGGAGGGAATGACTGTGGTCTAGTTTCCCTCGTCAGGGAAACCACCCCACCACCTGCGAAGGGAGGGACATCCACGTGTACCGACTCAACGTCACTCGCCTCCGCGCCATCGCCGCGCAGCACGGCGACAAGACGCCCTACGCCATCGCCAAGCGCACCGGCGTGAGCATCTCGTCCGCTTATCGATACGTCGACGGGTCCGCACAACCTGACCTGAACTCGGCGCTCAGGCTCGCGCAGGCATATGACCTGGACATTCGCACCGTCATGGACCTGATCGACGACGAGGAAGACGAGCCCGCCGGAGTCGCCGCATGACCCGCGAAGAGCGCCACGCGCTCCTCGGCGACGCCGTCATCGCGGAGATCCACGAGCGCGTCGCCCAGGCCCCGGAGCCGACCGACGAGCTGGTGGAGAAGCTCCGCCGGATCATGACGCGCCCGGCCGGCCTTGTGCCGCAGGCCGTGCCCGTGGCGGAGGCCCCGCCGGCCGCGAAGGCCGCCTGACCCACCAAACGCCGAAGGGCCGCTCCGACTGCCAGGCCCGAGCAGCCCATCGACTCGGCGACCAACCAAGCAAGGAAGAGTCACCTTGAAGACCAACCCTATCTCTCAGCACGGCGCGGCTGTCGCGCTGGTGCAGCTCCTGGAGGAGCACCCCACCCTGCCCGCACTGTCGTGGCGGATCTCCGCCCACAAGCACCTCGCGGGCGACTTGCAGGGCTCGCACACCCGCGCCGAGGACCCGCGTCCGATCGCGGAGGCGTGGGCGTCCGCCCTCGGCACGCAGGTGATCGAGACCGAGTTCCTGTTCGAGGACGAGCCGAACCTGGAGTGCGCGGTGGAAACGGTCTGGCGGGACGTCCGGGTTCGGATCGTCATGTCGTGCCCGGTGTCGCTGCTGGTCGCGTCGGTGGTGGCGGCATGAGTGCCCCGCTGGTGATCAACACGACTGATGGCTCCTGCTGGACGCGGCGCACGGTGACGTCGGGCGGGGTCGCCCTGTACGCGCTGGCAGATGTCTGCTCGTGCCCGGAGTTTGTGATGGCGACGCTGGCGGAGTTGGCGGAGCGCGGGATTGTCGGCTCGGCGGATGTGCTGCCGATGCCGGTGGGCCCGGAGTCCCAGGCGCCCCGGCCTGTGTCCCTCACCGAGGAGCAGATCGAGAAGCTCACGGCTGCTGGCAACCGCGCGGTGAACGACCTGGTGCACGACGACCTGTGTGCCTGCGACGCGTGGCCGGGGCGGTGCCTGTCGTCGGGCGGGTTCTTCCAGGGTTATTGGGACTGGGGCTACCTGGAGACGGCGGTCCGGGCGGTGCTTGGCGTGTGGCAGTCGATGCGCGCTGGTGATCGGGTCACGGAGCTGGAGGCGGCGCTCTACACGGAGCAGGCCCAGGGCCGGACGCTGTTGGAGCAGCGGAACGCGCACGCGAAGGAGCTGCTGAAGCTGCGGACCCGGGTCGCCGAGCTGGAGGCCCGGCTCGCCGAGTATGAGCGGCCGGCCGACGTTCCGGAGACCGCCCTCGCCCAGGTGCAGGCCGTTCTCCTCGCGCACTACGACGGGCTGCCCCGGCCGGACATGGCGGTCGGTCTGCTGCTGACGAACCTGCGGGCCGAGCTGCTGGCCGCACCGACCGGGGACAGCTACCCGCCCGCGCTGCCGTGGGCCGCTCTGTTGGACCACGAGGACCTGACGGACTTCCTCGACGAGTTGGCCGCGTCCGCGATTACCCACGCCCCCGCCGAGACGGCCCTGGCCGAGGTGGAGAAGACGTGCGGCACGTGGCGGCTGATCGCGGAGGCGCAGCACGCGCACAACACCGCGCCGGGCCCGAACGCCGAGGCGGGTGAGGCGTCGTGACCGCCCTCGACTGGCTCCTCTGGGGCTCCTCCATCTGGGCCGCGATCCTCGCCTTCTTCCTCGTCGACGCGCCCACCCTCCTCGCCAACCTGCTCAACCGCCACCACGGGGGTGCCCGTTGAACCGCATCCGTCTCATCCTCCACCGCATCCTCCGGCGGCCGGCCATCACCGGCCCCGCCCGGATCTACGTCCGCCGCATCCCCACCGGCGTGATGCTCGACCTGGAGCACCCCATCGCCACCGCGATCACCGCGATCGTGGACGACGAGGAGCTGCTCGGCCTGCTGCTGGAGTACGCGGCCGACCGGGCCGAGCCGCGCGCTCACAATGGTCACGCGCCGGAGGCTCTGCTGCTGGAGGAGATCCTCGCCCGGGTTGGCTACGAGGTCCCGGTGTACGGGGACGCGGTCGGTGCTCTGGCGGACCGTCTGCGGGCGTTGGCTCCGGCCCCGGCCGTGGTGATCCCGGCCCAGCGCCACGAGGGCGGTGCCGCCGCATGAACGCCTGCGCCGAACTCCGCAAGTACGTCCACCTGCTGGCCGACATGTGGACCTCCCGGGAGACGACCGACGCCCGCGTCGAGGAGCTGTACGGCCTCGTCCGCGCCGAGGTCATCACGGACCTGGCGGCCGAGGCCGAGCAGCGCCTGACCGCCGGTACCTCCCGCACCGTCAGCAAGAACACGGTCCTGCGGTTCCTCCGCCTGGAGGCATCCGTGGCCCGTGCGGCCGTCACCGGAGAGAAGAGCAGCCGCCCCGCGGCCGAGGCCACTCCCGAGGCGTACGACGGCGAACTCGCCATGCTCCGCGGCCTCGTCCGCACGCTCCGGGTGGTCGTCCGGCCCGACGACGCCGACGTGGCGGAGGTGCGGCGGCTGCTGCACCACTACGTCGCTGATGAGACGGCCGCCATGCGCAGCACCCACAACGACACGCCCCAGGGGGACAGCAAGTGAGTACGAGCACGACGGTCGGGGCTTCGGCCCCGGCCGCCGGCCGCCGCTCTCGGAAGACCGTGAGCGCACCGACCGGCACCGACCGCATCCCCCGCCCCTCCCAGGGCTGGTACCGCGTCAAGGGCACTGACCTCAAGCTCCGCAGGGTCACCACGATCCTGGAGCAGGGCTGCTCCAAGGGCGACGCCCTCACCTTCTGGGCCGGGAACATCACCGCCGAAACGGCGATGAACAACCTCCCGTACCTCGTCGGCTCGTCCCTCCGCCCGGAGCAGCGCACCGAGGCCTACGACTGGCTCCGCCGCGCCCACACCCGCAAGAAGGACGAGCGCAAGGACGTCGGCTCCGCCGTGCACAGCCTCATCGAGTCCCACGTCCTCGGCACGCCGATGCCCGCCGAGCTGCTCACCGACCCGGAACTCACGCCGTTCCTGGACCACTTCCTCCGCTTCGTCGAGGAGTGGCAGGTCACCTTCGAGGCTTCCGAGATGGTCGTCGGCAACGAGGACGAGGGGTACGCCGGCACGCTCGACTACCTGCTCCGGTCCCCGCTCATCGCGGCCGCGTTGGCCGAGTACTTCGGCACCGAGGTTTCCGCGGACACGGTGTTCTGCGGCGATACGAAGACCGGCGGAGAGCTCGACGTGAAGGGCGTCTACCCGGAGGCGTCGTTGCAGATGGCTGCCTACCGCAAGGCCCGGGTGGCGTGGCTGCGGGACGGCACGAAGGTCCCGATGCCCTCCACGTTCTGGTCCGGCGTGGTCCTGCACCTGCGGCCGGAGGGCTACCGGCTCATCCCCGCGGTCGCTGACGACGCCGTGTTCGCCGCGTTCCTGACCGTCAAGCGGAACGCGGAGTGGACGTCTGGCCTGTCGAAGACGGTCATCCGTCCTGCGCTCACCCTGCCCACCACGAACAGCGAAGAGAGGGCTGCCTGATGCCCATCATCGACCTCCAGCGCCGCATGCGGCAGCTCGGCGAGATCCGACTCGGCCACGTCGTCCCCACCCGCAACGGCAAGACCCGCCCCGCCAAGCTCGACAAGTTCCGCTTCACCAGCCCCTCGCGGGAGATCCTCACCGAGGTCGCCAAGCTGTACGGCGGCGAGGTCAAGCCGTGGACCCCGGCCAACGGCGGCCCCGCCGAGTTCGAGGTCTACTCGAAAGCCGACAGGCTCCCCGTGCTGATTCCGCCGACGGATGCGGTGTCGCAGTGGTACGAGCTGTACGCCGGGTCGAAGTGCCAGCGCCGCTGCGACGGCGTCACCGAGCACAAGTCCGACCGGCCCTGCCTGTGCGACCCGGACAACCGCGACTGCGCCATGACCACCCGCGTCAACGTCATGCTCCGCGACGTTCCGGCGCTCGGCCAGTGGCTCCTCATCTCCAAGGGCTACCACGCCGCCGTCACCCTGCCCCCGGCCGCCGAACTGCTGTCACAGGCCGGCGGGTACGTCGCCGGGTGGCTCGGGATGGAAGAGAAGACGGCCATCGTCAAGGACCAGCTGGCCCGCTTCAAGGTGCCGACGCTGGACGTGGAGATCACCCCGGCTGCGCTGATGGCCGGGCAGATCACCGGCGGGGCCCCGGCGGTGGCGTCGGGCCCGGAGCGGGTGGCGATCACGTCCGGCCGGCCGGACTATGCGGCGCTCGCTGCGGTCGCCAAGACGGCCGAGGAGGTCGGCAAGCTCTGGAAGCAGGCAGTCGATGCCAAGCAAATGGACGACGATCTCGCCAAGGTGCTGAAGGCCCGCGGCGAGGAGCTGCGCGCGAAGCCGGTTCCCAGCGCGACCGACGGGCCGCACCCGGACGACACCGAGCGGGCCCTGAACCCGTCCGACTACGGCGACGCGCCCCCGGAGCAGGTTGACGTCTTCAACCGCGGCGATGACGTGGTGGACGCCGAGATCGTCGATCCGGCCGCCGCCGAGTCGATGTGGTTCCAGATCATGGCCGCCGCCGGACCGCGCGGCATGACCACCGAGGCGCTGGAGGCCGCATTCGCTCAGCGGTACGGCGGCCTTCACCCGTCGTCCGCGAGCCTCGGCCAGCTGGAGACGTTCCTCGCCGCGCTCAAGGGCGGTGAACTCTGATGACCGCATGGTTCGAGGGCCGCCTCGCTGGCTTCGACCTGGAGACCACCGGCGTCGACGTCGAGAACGACCGCATCGTCACCGCCTGCGTCGTCCAGTGCGGCGGCAAGCAGCCCACCCAGTCCTTCAACTGGCTCGCCGACCCCGGCATCGACATCCCCGAGGGCGCCGCGAAGGTCCACGGCATCACCACGGAGCGGGCCCGCGCGGAGGGACGGCCGGCGGCCGAGGTCGTCGAGCAGCTGGTCGCCGCGCTCGCCGAGAACGTGTCGGCCGGACTGCCGATCGTCGCGATGAACGCGTCGTTCGACCTGACGATCGTCGACCGGGAGGCACGCCGCTACGGCGTGCAGCCCCTGGTGGACATCGTCGGCGATGACCTCCTCGTGGTGGACCCGCGGGTGTTGGACAAGAAGGTCGACCCGTACCGGCGGGGCGGCCGGAAGCTCGAAGACCTCTGCCGCACCTACGACGTGGCACTGGACGGCGCGCACTCGGCAGACGCGGACGCCATCGCAGCGTGTCGCGTGGCGTGGAGGATCGCGAAGAAGACGAAGCCGATCGGCGAAGCCACCCTCGGACAGCTGCACAAGCAGCAGATCGAGTGGGCCCGCCAGCAGGCGGAAAGCCTGCGGGACTACTTCGCGCGGACGCCTGGCAAGGAGTCGTGGGCGGACGGCGTGCGTACCGAGTGGCCGTTCATCCCGGCACAGCGTGCGGGCGGTGACGCCTGATGTGGTTCGTCACCCGCCGCCGTCACGAGGCGGAGCTCGCCGCGGTCCGCAACTACAACGACGCCCTCCGCGAGCGGTGCGAGACCGCAGAGGAGAACGAGCGGGCCGAACGCGTTGCGCGCCGCACCATCACCCGGCAGCACGCTGAGCTGGACGCCGCGAACCGGCGCCTGGCCGGCCGAGTCGAGGAACTGGGCAAGCGGAACTCCGCCCTGACGGAGTCGGACCCGGACTACCTGGCCGAGCTGGAGAAGCAGCTCGCCGCCGTCCGCGAGCAGCTGGCCGCGGAGAGGAAGCGTGCCGATCACCTCCAGGGCCGCCTCGACGACGCGCTCGGCATGCCCGAGGGCGGCCACATCGAGGACAGCGGGCCGTGGCAGCCCGGCTTCCAGAAGCCGAAGCCGGAGGCCCTGACGTGAGCCAGCTCGCCGCCGCCCTCGGCGCAGCCATCACCACCACCGGCATCGGCGCCGTCATCATCGCCCGCTCCTGGCCCATCCCGACCGGCCGGCACCGCTCCACCCGCGAGGCCACCGACGCCGCACTGCTCCGTCCGGTCGAGGCCCTCGACCAGATCGAGGCGTACTGCCCGGCCGAAGACCGGGACACCCTGCAGCTCAACCTCCGCCTCGGCGGCGTCCGCTGCACCGAATGCCGCAACGACCCGACGGAGGCTGCTCAGTGACCACACTGTTCGACGTCGAGGCCCAGGCCGCCCCCGTGACGGCCGGGCCCCGGCCGCTCACCATCCCCACCGTCTACGGCCTCGACCTCTCCCTCACCTGCACCGGCATCAGCGACGGCACCACCGCCGGCGCCCTCATCCCCGGCACCCGCACCGGACACGACCGGCTCGAGTTCCACCGCCGCAACGTCCGCGACCGGATCCCTGAGGAGACCAGCCTCGTCGTCATCGAGGGCCCGGCCATGTCCCTCGGCTACCGGCCCGGCGTCGAGGAGATGACCTACCTCCGCGGCCTCATCCGCCACGACCTGTGGCGCCGCCGGATCCCCTTCGCGATCTGCCCGCCGCAGCACCGCATCATCTACGCCTGCGGCGTCGCCAACCCGGCCAAGGACCACCCCGCGAGCAAGCGGAAGACCATCTGCAAGGGCATGGTCCGCGACGCCGTCATCGACCGGTACGGCGTGCCGTGCGAGGGCCGCGGCCGGTACGACCAGGCCGACGCGACGATCCTCGCCGCGATGGGCCTGCACTGGCTCGGCTACCCCCTCGTCGTCCTCCCGGACACGCACCGTCGGGCGCTGGACGGCGTGACGTGGCCGCTGAACATGCCGGCGGTGGCCCGATGAGCATCTCCACCCTCGACCGTGCCCCGGACTGGCGTGACGCAGCTGCCTGCCGTACCGAAGACCCCGACCTGTTCTTCCCCCAGGGCACCATCGGCCCCTACCTGCCCCAGGTCGAACAAGCCAAGGCCGTCTGCCGACGCTGCCCCGTCTTCGCCCAATGCGCGCAGTGGGCCTGGGAGAACAAGCCCTCGGACGGCATCTTCGCCGGGCTCACCGAGGCCGAGCGCCGATACCTCCGACGGCGCAAGAAGCAGTCGGCGCCCCGCCAGGCCGCGCCCGCAGAGCCCAAGCCTCAGACGCTCGCCGAAGCGTTCGCCCAGCGCATCAAGGCGACCGACGACGGACACGTCCTATGGGGCAAGGCGTCCACCCAACTCAAGGTCAATGGCGGCATCTACAGCGCCCTGCGGACAGCCTTCCTCCTCGGCCACGGCCGGGAACCGGAAGGCATCGTCCGACGCACCTGCGACCGGGCCTGCTACGAGCCGACACACCTGACCGACGCGCGGATGCGCCACGAGGGCGCGCACTGCGGAACCCGGCCCGGCTACCAGCGACACCTAAAGGACTGCGAGGAGCCGTGCGCGCGCTGCCGCCGGGCGAACGCCGACGCCGACAACCGACTGCGCCGCACCGGCACCACCAAGGCCGCAGCGTGACCGGCTGGATCGGCGGCCTCCAGATCAGCCGCACCGACCGAGGCCAGACCCCCGTCGCCGACTTCCTCTGCACCGCCTGCGGCACCTACCGCCGCATCACCGGCCGCGACAAGGTCCGCGACTTCGTCCGCGCCAACCCCGTCACCGACCGCCGGGCCAACTGCCGCCCGACCAACCAGAAAGGCACCCCCCAGCGATGACCGCAAACACCGAAACCGGCGAAATCCAGCAGGCCCCCGTCGCCGCCTTCCTCGCCAGCCACCTCAACGGCCGCACCGAGGAAGAACTCTCCACCGAGTTCCACACCCTCCTTGACGCCGTCCGCGCCCACGGCAAGAAGGGCCAGATGACGATCACCATCGTCGTCGAGCCGCCCGCCAACGGCGTCGACAGCGCCCCGCTCCCCATCGGCGTCGAGTCCGCGGTCAAGGCCCCCAAGCCCACCCCGGTCAAGTCCCTCTACTTCCTCGACGACGAGGGCCTCCCCGTCCGCGAGGACCCCCGCCAGATGGCCATCGAGTTCCGCAGCGCCCCCTCCACCACCGACTACAAGAAGGCCTGACCCATGACCGACAACACCCTCACCATCGTCGAAACCGCCCTCCGCGCCGCACCGCCGGCCGAACTCACCCCCGGCAAGGTCTACGCCTTCCACACCCCGCACGGCGTCCACCAGGTCAACCTCACCGGCCCCGAGCACACCGGCCAGCCCCCGCGGAAGTCGGGCACCACCACCGTCCGCGACGCCCGCTCCTGGACCGCGTACTTCACCAAGCACAGCAGCGAAGCCAGCGAGGTCTACGCCGACAGCGAGCGCCTCACCGTCACCGCCGTCCTCGACGCCCACGCCGCCGACACCCCCTCCTGGGGCGGCCACCGCCTCGTCCTCTCCCTGCGCCCCACCGACGCGTGGAAGCAGTGGCTGCACAACGACGGCCAGCTCCTCGACCAGGAAGCGTTCGCCGAGTTCCTCGAGGACCACCTCCCCGAGCTCCTGGAGCCATCCTCCGCCGACATGCTGGAGATCGCCCAGTCCCTCCAGGCCGCCAGCAAGGTCGACTTCCAGTCCGGCGTGCGCCTCTCCTCCGGACAGCGGCAGTTCCAGTACGTCGAGACCACCACCACGAAGGCCGGGCAGAAGGGACAGCTCACCGTCCCCGAGACCTTCGTCATCGGCCTGGTGCCGTTCGAGGGCAGCGAGGGCTACCGGCTCACCGCCCGCCTCCGGTACCGCATCACCGACCGCGGGCTGCGCATGGGCTACAAGCTGGAACGCCCCACCGACATCCTGCGCACCGCGTTCGGTGACGTGGTCGACGCGATCGACGGACACATCGAGCAGCCGGTCATGAACGGCACGCCGGCGTGACCGGGGCCCGGCCGCGGGGCAGCGGTAGCGACGGCACCCGCCGCTGCCCCGCGTGCCGGGCACCCCTCCTCATCCAGTGGGTCGGCACCACAGCAGCCCTGAAGGCCATCGTCGACCTCCCGGCCCCGGACGAGTCCCGCCCGTGGCCCGCCGCGAAAGCCCGCTCCACCGACATGAACCTCGTCTGGTGCCTGCCCCGCCCCCGCCACGGGCCCCTCCGGCTCCGCTGGGCCCACACCCGCCACCCACCGGACTGCCCCCACCAACACCTCACCAGCCACACCTGCACCACCGAACCGACCACGCTCTTCTGAGGAGACCGCCCCGTGGACAACGTCCGCCACATGACCCGCGAACCGGCGGACCAGGACGGCCCCGAACAGTACGACGCAGAGCGGTACGTCCTCGGCGGCTGCATGCACCAGCCCAAGCAAATCCCTGCCATCCGCGGCGTCCTCAACCGCACCGACTTCGCCCTCCCCGCCCACGAACTGATCTGGGACGTCCTCGGCCACCTCTACGACCAGGGCGAACCCGTCAACCCCATCTCCCTGCGCATCGAGCTGGAGAAGCGCAAGGAACTCCGCCGCGCCGGCGACATCGGCTACGTCGCCCAGCTCGGCAACTACGGCGGCGACCCCCAGTACTACGCCGCGGAAGTCCGCCGCCGCGCCGACCTCCGGGCCGAAGCCGACCTCGGCCGCCGCATCGTCCAGCAGGCCACCGCCCCCGAAGCCGAACCCGGCCGCGCCGTCACCTTCATCGACGACTACCTCAAGCGGCAGTCCGAACGCGCCGCCGGCCGCTCCGGCGACCCCGCCGACGCCCTCCTGGCTGAACTCCTCGACGCGTCCAGCCTCGACAACATGCCCGCCCTCGAGCCCCTCGTCGGCGACCTCCTCCACCTCGACTCCCTGGCCCGCATCATCGGCCCGTCCGGCCACATGAAGTCCTTCGTCACCATCGACATCGCCGGACACGTCGGCACCGGCATGAAGTGGCACGGCCAGTACGTCCGCCAGGGCACCGTCGTCTACCTCGTCGCCGAAGGCGCCCGCGGTATCCGCAAACGCGTCCGCGCCTGGGAACAGCACTACGGACTGAAGATGGACAACGTCCTCTTCCTCCCGCGCCCCGTCCAGGCCATGGGACCCGAGTGGGACACCCTCACCGAGGCGATGCGCCGCCTCCAGCCGCAGATGATCGTCATCGACACCCAGGCCCGCGTCTCCGTCGGCGTCGAGGAGAACTCCAACACCGAAGTCGGCGTCGTCATCGAACGCATCGAGGAGCTGCGCCGCGCCACGCAGGCCTGCGTCCTCGTCGTCCACCACACCGGCCACATCGGCGAACACGGCCGCGGCGCCTCCAGCGCAAAGGGCGCCCTCCAGTCCGAGCTGCACGTGTCGAAGAAGGGCGACAACGCCAAGAACATCGTCGTCACCGTCAAGGTCGGCAAGCAGAAGGACGACGAGGAGTCCGGCGACATCCAGTTCGGCCTGAAGGTCGTCACCCTCGACGGCGAGGCGAAGCCAGACGGCCGGCCGGTCACCTCCGTCGTGCTGGAGTCCCTCGACCAGCGGCCCCCTGGCGAGGTGAAGGGCACCCCTGAGTGGCTCGTCACCGTCCTCGACCGGGCGCAGGTGTCGATGAAGTGGGGCAGCCCTCGCGTCATCAAGTGGTGCGCGGAGTACGGCATCCAGATGCGCAAGGACAAGATCGAGGAAGCCGTCCGGATCCGGAAGCAGCGGAACAGCTTCGACGAGGTGCGTAACGGGACGGGGGATGTCAATTCGGGCGCCCCTTTCGGGGCGAACCCGGACACGGGTGACGAACAGCATCACGGAGTGTCCGATTCGCCCCTGAATAACCTCCCCCCGAACCTCCCCCGCGATCTTGAAAGCCACCTCCCCCGCGATCAAGGGGGGAGTTCCGGGGAGTTCCAGCAAAACCCCACGTCAAACCTCCCCCCAAACCCCGGGGGACCCCCGGGGGACGTCCCTCCCCGACCTCCCTCCCCCCGCCCCGCCTCTAAGGCGGGGGGAGGTACGGAGGGGGACCCCGACAACCAAGACACCACAGGCCCTCTCTGCACCATCTGCGACCGCCCCATCAACCCCGACTGGGCCAACCGCGGATACGACACCCACCTCGGATGCGACCCCGCCACCGGCAGCCACCCCGACCGACCCGACCACGGCCACACCCACACCGAAAGGCACACCGCATGACCACCGAAGAGGACGAGCGCGAAGCGCACGCCACCGCCATCGCCCAGCTCCTCGGCTCCGCCGAAACCACCACCGAGATGAACGCCCTCACCCGCGTCGGCCTCCGAGCCGGATTCCTCTGGCGCTGCCCCACCTGCAAAGAGCCGAAGTACGCCAACCGCGAGACCTGCTGCGACAAGCCCCGCCCCGCCTGAGCGCGGACATCCGGTTACAGCCAGCCACGCGCAATCCAGCCAAGGGAGCACACAGTGACCACCGAACACCCGTACACCGACGACGACCTCCGCGCCGAAGCCGGCCTTGCCCTCTCCGCTCTCGTCCACCTGCCGACCGTCGACGAGATCACCACCTCCCTGCGGAGTTCCTACGTCCCGCACCTGCACGCCGACGGCGACGAGGCCACCTGGGGTGACCTCCTGGACCAGGACGGGCTGACCGAGGCAGCTCGCCAGATCCACGAGTTGATGATCCCGGCGGCGCCCGTGGGCGAGTGGGCCGTCAACCTCGGCGCCGACAACCTCCAGCCGTCCACCGAGCACGAGATCACCCTCAACGCTGGCCGGCCGATCGCCCGGATCCACTTCGCCTTCGAACCCGACATGCCCGAGGAGATGCGCACCGATCTCGTCCAGGGCATCGGCGACGCCATCAACGAGGCCGGAGCCGAGCGCGAGGACGACGAACCGGCCGACTCGGACGCGGCGGTGTTCGACCTGATCAGCGAGATCGCGTCGAAGCTGCGCGATGCCACCGACAGCGGCGAGTACCACGCCGTCGGTCTGATCTACGACCTCGCGATGAGTCGGACGACTGTCGCCGAGGCGCGTGCCGAGCTGGCCGACATCGAGTTCGGCCACGTCTGACCGCAGGCCGACACCACCACCCGAACCCGAGAGGACCGTCATGACCGACCAGACCCCGGCGCAGCAGATCACCCGCGCCATCCACGCCAAGACGCCGCCTACCGGCCGGACGGACGAGTACCGGCTCGGGTGGGAGCAGGCGCTGGACGCCGCGATCGACGCGGTCCTGGCCGTGCTGTCCTCGTCTCCCGACCAGGCCGTGCACCCGGGCGCCGTCCGTGAGCAGCTGCTCGCCGCGATCGACGACACCCGCTGCGAGCCGCTCGGCTACGCCGGGAAGGCCGAGCTGCTGGCCGCCTACGACGCGAGCCGGACACCCGCCGACCAGGGCGCGCTCCGCAACCGCATTGCCGCCGCCGTCCGAGACGCCGCGTGCGACGGCAAGTGCGGGAAAACCGAGGAGCAGTGCTTCCAGGAGCGCATCCAGCCCGTCGCGTGGCATCACGGCCGCCTTGTGGTGGTCGAGGCGGAGCCGGAGCAGATCGCCGACGTGGTGCTGGCCGTGCTGCCCGCGCCCGCCGACCAGGCCACCACGTGGTCGCCGTGCTCGCCCGAGTGGCTGCGCGCCATGCCCGCCGGTGCGTGCTCCTGGGCGCCGAGGAAGGCCGGGGACGGGGCCACCGTCTCGCACTACCACCCGGCCCTGCCCGCGCCCGCCGACCGGGGCGCCGTCCTCCGCGAAGCCGCCGCCGCTCTGGCGGAGGACGACTACCTCCTCGCTGCTGAAGAGCTGCGCCGCATGGCCGACGAGACGGCAGCCACCGAGACGCAGGCCGTCGCGCTCACCCCCGCCGAGCGGACCATGCTCGGCTACGCCCTCGACCAGGCCCAGGAACGGATCTGGTCGGAGGGCGGGTTCACCGAGGAGGACCAGGCCGCCGTCGACTCGCTGCGCCGCTTGACCGCCGAGCAGTCCGCCGCTGGGGCGCGGCAGGACGGGGCGCAGCGATGACCGACGCCGAGGCCGACTGGGTCTTCGAGAACGTCCTCGACCGAGCCCCGGACGCGTTCGTCGCGGGCGGCAACTGTCGCTGCCAGGGGCCGGCCAGGTACTGCAGTCTCTGCTGGGGAGGCCTCCACGACGACTGTGAGGGCTTCACGTTCATGTACGAGGGCCACGTCTTCAACGCCCGCTTCTCCTGGCCACCGCTCGCCGACCTCCGTCTGGCCGGCCGCCTGTGCAAGAAGCGCTGCGCCTGCACCTCCTGCTACCCGGCCGAGGAGCAGCTCGACCTGTTCGGAGCCGCCACGTGATCGCCGAAGCCCTCGACACCCTCCAGGCCCTCCTAATCGCCGGAGGTATCTGGCTCATCACCGGGTCCATCGCCCTCCTCCTCGTCCTCACCCTGGCCGTGCTCGGCCTGTACGGCATCGCCCGCGCCACCTGGCGCGCCCTCCGCGGCCACAACCGGCCGACCTGGGCCCGCAGCCGAGCAGCCGCCCGCCGGTACGCCCGCCGTGGCCCCGACTACGAGGAGGCGGCCTGATGCCCATCCGCCCAGAGAACCGCCACCGGTACCCCGCCGACTGGAAGCAGATCAGCCTCCGCATCCGCACCGATCGCGCCGCAGGACGCTGCGAATGCCACGGCGAATGCGGCCGCGGCACCCACGCTGGCCGCTGCCCCAACGTGAACGGCGGCCACGCGTACGGCACCGGCTCGAAGGTCGTGCTCACCGTCGCCCACCTCGACCACACCCCCGAGAACTGCGACCCCGCCAACCTCCGCGCCATGTGCCAGGGCTGCCACCTCCACTACGACCGCGACCACCACCGCGAAACCGCCGCCGCCACCCGACGCGCGGCTGTCGAGGCGGCCGGCCAGCTCACATTGGGCGCGCCGTGATCGCCCGCCTCCTGGGCGCCGCCATCGTCGCCCTCCCGCTCATCAGCCTCGCCCTGCTCGGCCTCGGCCGGGCAGGGCAGGCCCTCGCCCACCACGCAAGGAACACCATGAGCCACGCCCAACGCACCATCACCGCCTGCCACACCGGCGCCTTCCTGGCCTCCGCCAGCGCCGGCTACTCCGCCCTCCACCACCCGCTCCTCATCGTCCCCGGCCTGGCCGGTGCCGTCTTCCTGCTGTGGGGCGCGTCCTCGATCCGCGACACGGCGGGACGGTGGGACGTCCGAGACGCCGCGCTGGACGCCGCGGCCGCCGCCGACGAGCAGATGCTCCCCACCAACACCGACCACAGGAGCGCAGCATGAACCAGCCCACCGCCCACACCCCGTACGACCACGCCCTGCACCAGATCAACGAGGTCAGCGACCAGACCAACCGCGTGACCGGAGTCGGCGAGTACGGCCGACCCATCGACCCCGTCACGACGAACGCCGTCCTCACCGCCCGGTCGAACCTGGCGATCGCTTCGGCGCTGTTGGCCGTGGCCGACGCGCTGCGGGCGAAGCCGACCGAGGGCCAGCCGTGACCGCCCCATCGTCGACTCCCCGGGGCGAGCACACGCCCGCCCCGGGCGTCACCTGGCAGACCGAGTTGGTGCGCGTCGAGCAGCTGGTGGACGACACCGCACCCGGCCCCCGACCGAACCGAGCCGCACGACGCGCGATGAAGCGCGCAGCACGGAGGACCCAGTGACCGACCGCCACACCGTCGACAGCATCACCAGCGACCAGCTGGACGCCCTGTACGCCCGCATCGAGACCCTGGAGCACGTCGCCGCGGGCAACCGGCGGCACGTCCAGCAGATCGTGCCCGACCTCGAGCGCGCCCAGGCCGAGCGGGACCAGCTTCGCGAGGTCCTCCACCTGCTCCGGTATGGCCTGGCACGCGCCAAGGGCAAGGAGCTGGCAGCCGAGTACGTCGTCGACCTGATCGACACCACGATGCGCGTGGCCGCAGACGGCGCCCTGGAGCCCTGCGACGCCGACGCCCAGGCCAACCGCGCCCGGATCGCCGAGACCGAGCTGCGCGTTCTCCGTGCCGGACTCCGCGCGAACGGCGCCGACCCCACGCAGATTCAGAACCTGTGGGCGCAGATCCGCCTCCGCAACCGGCAGTGGCGGGACGAGAAGCGGCGCGCCGAGCGGGCCGAGGCCGCCATCGAACGGGTGCGCACCCTCCACCAGCCCCAGCCGGACGGCACCGCCGACCCCGACGGCCAGCAGTGCAAGACGTGCAGCTGCGACGGAGGCGACGGCTACCAGTACCTCGTGCCCTGGCCGTGCCCGACCGTGCAGGCGCTCGGCGAGCCCACCCCGGCAGCGACGGAAGCGACCGAGGCCGCCCCCTGCTGCGGCAAGCCGTCCGGCGCCATCTGCGTCCACGACGTCACCCCGCCCGCCGACCAGACCACGGAGAAGTGACCATGCACGACGCGCGTTACACCAGCAGCCCAACGACGGGCGATCGCCTCCTGTACGACGCCAAGGAAGTGGCCCGTCTGTTGAGCGTCGGGATCACGACGGCCAAGACGTTGATCGGGAACGGGCAGATCCGCAGCATCAAGATCAGTCGATCGCGACGGGTGCCCGCCGATGCCCTTCGCGAGTACGTGGACAGGCTCGACGCGGAGCAGAACGCCCGCTGACCGACAACGAAGGGGCGCGCCACTCATTGCTTTGGCGGGGTGGTTCGCGGACGAACCCCGAGAGGTCGCATCAGCCATCCTCATCGCACCATCACCTACCCGAGGAGAGACCATGAACAGCCAGCCCAGGCCTCGCCGCCCGCTCGCTACCCCGCAAGAGATCGCCGAGTACTGCGGCGTTCCGCTCGGCACGGTTTATCAGTGGTCCAGCCGTGGCGGCGGCCCGAAGCTCATCAAGGTCGGCCGGCACCTGCGGGCCCGCTGGACCGACGTGGAGCACTGGCTCGACACCCAGACCGTCAAGTCCTCTCGCTGAACATACGGCAGGGGCGCGCCCACGATCTCCCCAGACCAGGCGCGCCCCTTCGGTGGCCACACTGTACCGCCCTATGTACCAAGGGGATGCACGATGACCACCACCGCCACGAACCTCCGCACCTGCGCGATGCACTGGACCGACCTCCACGAAGCCGCCGGCGCCCCCGCGCAGATCGGCGCCTTCGGTCTCGGCCTCCGCGGCTACCTCGCCCGCCTCGACGCCGCCGACCGCGACGAGTTCAACTACGACCGCGCTCACGCCGCGCACCTCCGCAGCCAGGAACGTGACCCGCTCCAGATCGGCGAGCGGCCCGTCCCCGTCCGCCTCCACATCCTCGACACCATGCGCGCCGTCGAAGCCGCCCTCGTCCAGTGCGCCGACGACATCGCCCACCACGTCCAGCGCGCACCCATCGCCGGACCCACCGCGCGCCGGACCGCGACGCACCCGTACCTCACCCAGCGCGAAGCCGACATCGCCGCCGCCGACCGGCAGCGTCGCACCCAGCTGGCCCACGCGGACATCGTCGACCCGCGCCGCTGGCGGTACACCGGCCGCCGCACGGCACCCCACGCCGCGCTCTGGCTCCTCGCCCGGATAGAGCGCGCCCCCGGGCCGTGCCGGCGCCTCACCGAGGAGGAGGAGCAGCGGATCGGGAGCATCGCGGCCGGCGCCGCGGACCGGGTCGAGCGGGCGCTGGACATCGCGGCGCAGCAGCGGACTCTGTCGACGCCGTGCCCGGACTGTGACGGGGCGGTCGATGTGCACGGTGGGGAGGGCCGGGTACCTGTTGCGCACTGCACCGGGTGCGGGCGGATCTGGGCGGAGGGCGGGGTGATCGCGGCATGAGGCTGGCCTGGGTCCGTATCCGCTTCACCATCCGCAAGACGCTCGGCATCCGCGACCAGCGGCAAGGCAACCTGCGACTGCGCATCAGGGAAATGGAGGCGCAGCGCCGAATGAGCCGGGAGCAGCGGCGATCCGGCGTCCGGCTGGCTCGGTGGGCGCTGGCGATCGCGGCGCTGGCTGTCGTGGCGTGGGTGGCCGTCACGTCCTGAACAGCACGCGGCCCGCCGATCCCCGAGAGGATGGCGGGCCGCGGCCGTTGGGAAGCGCGCACCCGCACCGTACGGCCCGCCCGGTCAGTGCGTCCAGATCCTGCACCCCACGGCCCCCGGCTCCCGGCTCCCACCGGAACCCGCGCCGGCCCTCGTACTCTGGGATGGGCTCCGGCTTGCCGAGCCGGAGCAGGCCCGCGTCCACCAACGGCGCGAGCGTCTCGGCCCGCACGACCAGAGCGACCACCCACGGACAGGGCGGGTCAGCCGGCCGCTCGCTGACGAGCGCGATGTGGTGGCCGGTGGCGCTCGGCGGCACAGCCCAGGTGGGGAAGATGCTGCCGGTCATGAAGACCCGGTGGCGCAGGTCGGTGAAGGCGTCCTTGGGTGTCATGCGTCGATGCTGTCCCGGGCCGGGGTCGGTCGTCTGCGCCGGAGGCCCACACCGTGTGTGTCCTAGGCCACGTCAGGGAGCCCAGACGTCCGGCCCGCCCCCAAGGCACCGCAGGGCCCGGCCGGCGGCACGACGGAGCCCCCGCACAGGTCTCGTGCGGGGGCTCTCGCGCGCCTGGGGTTACGGCCGCCACTCCATGCGGTAGCCGGGCCGGTCCGCGTACGGCAGGGCGAGGATGCGCAGCGTGGCGCATGGGTATTGCGCCGGGAAGTGGCCGCAGACCTGGCAGTCCTCGATGGTTTCTCCGCCGCTTCCGGTCGACCGCCGGTGTACAGGCCGGTGCAGGTCGAGCATCTGCCTTTTGGCGTCGATCTCGCGCAGCACCCGCGCCGGGTCCCACTCCGCGACATGCCGCGCCACGCCTTCATCGTCCGACGCACGGGGATCGACGTGGGAAACCACTCCGTCCTCCATCGCGTCCTCGACGTACCACCGTTGCCCAGCACCTCGGGTATCGAAGGGCGACGGCTCGGCATGCCAGACGTTCGCGTCATCAGTCCACGACGCCGCCCGCGCGGTCCGCTCGTCCTCGTCGAGCTGCGCGCGCAGCCACTGCACCAGCTCACCCATCCTGCGCCCCCGACTCCTCGGCCATGCCGCGCAGCAGGTCCTCAGCAATGAAAAGGCCACAGCGCAGACCGACCGCGTCGTCGTCGCCGTCTTCCACGCCGGCGATCTTGGCCTGGGTGCGGTTGGCAGCCTCCCGCAGGACGGCCGCCCGGTAGGCGCCGAGCAGCTTCTCCGCCTCGTCCCACGGGACGCAACGCTTCTCCGCACGCTGGTTGTACGGCGGGTCGTTCAGGGCGGACAGGATCGCGATCCGGGGATCGGTCGTCGTGGTCACAGGTACTCCTTGCGGCTTCCGCGCGCGGCCGGCCTTCTTGGTCGGAACGCTGCGCTGCTGAGTCTTGTCCGGCCCCCGGCCGCGCCGCCGCGCCTGCATGTACGGCACCAGCAGCTCGTACGGGAGCATCCGCGTCTTGCCCACAACGCGGTAGTCGTCGGGGCCGATCGGCCAGCCGGACGCCGGATCGCGGGCCAGTTTGCGGAGCGCTTCCGCCGTCATGCTCTGGGCGATGCCGTCTGCGACGAGCCGTTCGGCCGCCTCGGTGAAGGACAGCATCGTCCGCTGCTCCTCTCCCTGGGGCGTCTGTTCGGGCATGGGCTCATCCTCCCAGACTTGTTGCGCTGAACGCAACAAGTCGCTACGGTCGTACTGCACCAACGAGAACGGCCCCGGTCGGTGTGTGGAAGCCCGGCCGGGGCCAGCCATCCCACCTGCATCACCAGGAGGAACGACCGTGCCCAACGGTATCCGCACCACCCAGGCACAGCCCAGCCCGGCGCAGCACGCCGTCGCCATCGCCTACGACAACCACGGCAGCCGCTGGGGCACCAACACCCCCGAGAACGCCGAGACCCTCATCGCCCAGGAGCGCGCCGCCGGCGCTGCGATCGACGAGTGGGAGACCACCGACCGCGCCGGCCAGCCCCTCCGCGTCGTCCGCATCCCCGACGCGTCCTGGCTCGACACCATCTTCGTGTTCACCACCGAGGTCCGGCCGGCGGTGGCCGCGTGAGCTACCAGGGACCCACCTGCACCACCTGCCACGGCGCCGGCGGACACACCGAGACCACCCCCACGCCCGACGGCGGACACAGCAGCGTCTGGCGCCCCTGCGGCACCTGCCACGGACGGGGGACCCGCTGATGCACCAGGTCGAGGAGAAGGAGATCCGCCCGGAGCTCGGCGAGTGCGGCACCACCGTTCCGGTCCGCGTCCTCACCGACGACGGCAGCACCGCCCGCGTCCAGATCGACGGCTGCGGCGTGCTCCTCCGGCAGGGCGCCGTGCACACCGTGCCGTCCACCGCCGTCAGGAGGCGCTCCTGATGGGCCTCTTCTCCCGCCGTACACAGTCGACCCGCGCCTACCCGGCCGCCGGCACCTCTGTCACCGGCGACGCCGGCCGTTTCCGCCGCTCGAAGACCACTGGCGCCCGCAAGGCCGCCCACGACGGCCAGGCCTGGGAAGACCGCGACCGCGCCCAGGACCGCCGCGGCGGCAAGTGGTACCGCCCCGCCCGCTAACCCACCGATCCGAGACCGCCGCCATTGACGGCATCTGACGAAAGGACCCCGCCATGGCCATGACCGCCGCCGAGCACTTTGAGAAGGCCGAAGAGCTCCTCGAGGAGTCCGTCCGCTACTGGGACGACGAGAAGGGACTGCGCTGGGGCATCCTCGCGCAGGCCCACCTGGACGCCGCCCGCCTCCTGTTCGACATCGAGCAGAGCAACACCGTCTCCGACCCCGCCAGGCTCACCGGACTGGGACGGATCGCCCAGGAACGCCGCGCCAAGTAGCCACCCCGACCCCGACCGGCCGCCCGCGCGACCCCCCCGCGCGGGCGGCCCCCACCCGGAAGGACCCCGATGGAACGCCTCCGCCGCCTCGACCTGTTCGCCGTCGTCGAGAAGCTCCTCGTCTTCGCCGCGCTCGCCCTCGTCGCCATCACCGTCGGCGGCCAGCTCGGCCCCATGCTCGGCCTCCACGGCCGCCTCGGCCTGATCGCCGGCTGGTCCATCGCCCTCGTCTACGACGCCCTCTGGATCGGCGCGCTCCGCATGTCGGAGGTCGCGATCCGGCAGCGCTCCCGCCTCGGCATGGCCGTGATGCTCGGCCTGTCCGTGGCCGCGCTCGGCGTCTCCACCGGCACCCTGCTCGTCTTGGGCCACGCCAAGGTGTTCGCGTTCGTGCCGCTCGCCGCCGCCGCGTTCATGGCGCTCAGGCTGTTCGCCGGCAACGTCCTCGCCGACGGAGACACCGCCAACGCGATCGCCGAGCAGGCCGCCGCCGACCGCGCTGCCCGCGCCCTCGCCGCCGCCGACGCCCGACACCTGCGCTCGACCGCGGTCACCGACGTCGTCACCGAGACCGCCGGCCACCTCGGCGAGATGGAGCGGCAGATTGCCCGCGCCGAGACCCTCACCGTGGCGGAGGCCCGGATCGCGAAGGCCCGCGCGAAGGCAGAGAAGCGGCTGGAGCGCTCGGACAAGCGGCACGGCACCAAGGCGCAGGCGTTCGCGGCACGGTCCCTGACGCTGGCCGTGCCGACCCCCGGCACGCCCGCCCTGCCCACCGGCACGGACCGTCCCGCCGCCGACCCGACTCCGGCCATCGAGACCGCCCCCGGCACGGCCGCTCAGCAGCCCGTGACGGACACCGGCACGCAGGTCAGCACCCACACCGAGACCGCCACCGGCACGACCGACACGCCCCCGGCACAGCCCGTCACGCTCACCGACCTCGCCACCGTCACGGGCGTGCCGACCCCCGTGCCGGGCGAGCCCCTCACCGACGCCCAGATCGACGTCGTCCTGCGCCACCTCCGCTACACCGACGACCCGCCCAACTCCTACCGGCACGCCCGTAAGGACTTCCGTGACGCCGGATACGTCGGCAGCGAGGAGCGCGTCCGCCGCGTCTGGGCCGCCCTCCTGGCACACGAGGAGGCCGCCCCCGTCAGCGAGTAGAGCCCGACGTCCGGCACCACCAGTGACGGCCAGCACCCCGTGTTCTGGCCCTCGCTGCGACTGCCGGAAGCAGTCACCAGCACCACCAGGAACGGCGAGTGACCCGGCGAGCAGACCCCGTGCAGACCCGGCAAGCAGACCCCGCCCTACCCCTCTCCGACCCGTGAGGACCGCCTCATGACCAGCCAGGGCGCCGACGAGCTACGCGTCCTCCACTACCTCCACCAGCTCGACGTCCATCCCGCCGGCCACCATCACGCGCCGCCCGTCCCGCCACCATCCACCAGCCCGCCCGAGGACACCATGCTGCTGCTCGCCATCTGCCTCGCTGGGCTCGCCCCCGGCCTGGCCACCGTCTGGCTCCTGCGCCGAAAGGGCTGGCTCCTCGCGACCCTGACCGGTCTCGCGGTCACCCTCGCCCTGCCCGGCCTGTTGATCCTGGCCATGGTCGCCATGCCGCCCCTCGGCTACGTCATCGCCGTCTGCTCGGTCGTCATCGCGGTCCGCGCGTTCGACGAGGGTCGGGTTTGGGTCGGCTGCGCGTGGGCCGTGGTGCTCGTCGTCTCGTTCGCCTGTGCGGGTGTGTTGTGACCGACCGTCAGCCGATCACGCCGACGCGGGTCATCCCGGCCGGGCAGTCGCTGCCCGCGCCGGTCCCCCCGCCACCTCCACCGCCCCGTCCGCCCGCCGATCCGGACTGGTGGCGGCCCGGATCCGGACCGTCCGGACCGCCCCCGCCCGTACCCATCGACGTCCACGTCCACATCGACATCACCCCAGGCGGACCGCCCGCCATCCCGGACCCGGAGCCTGGGCCGCGCTGGTGGTCCCGCATCCGGATCGGCTACAACCTCGCCTTGGCCGCCCTGTCTCTGACGTTCGCCGGACCGTGGGGCGCATTCCTCGCCACCGTCCGCGACGAGGAGAGCCTGGCCGGCGCCTGGACCATGGCCGTCATCCCGCTGATCGTCCTGGCCGTCCTCGACAACGCCCGCCGAGTCGAGGCCCTGCACGCCGACCCGGACCTGTGGGCGCCGAAGTGGCGCGCTGCTCTGGCCCGCTTCCTGCTGTGGACCGCGGTCATTGGCACTGTCCTTACTCTCCCGATCACCACGCTCGTCTACGCCCTCACCGGAGTGAAGCCCGCATGAACGTCACCGTGGCCGCCAGTCAGTACACGACCACGACCATCAGCACCGCTGGTTTCGCCCTCGGTCTGGCCCTGCTCGGCACCGAGCTGTGGCGCTGGCACAAGGGCGGCGGGGGCGGTAAGGCCGCAGGCCCGGGCGCGCCCGGTGGCCGTGACCCGAAAGCCCTGGTCCCCCTGGGCTCCGGCATCCTGTGCGGCATCCTGATGATCGCCTGCCCCGCCGGTCTCCTCGGGACCTTCGCCAACTTCCTGCGCTGGGGCGGCAACAGCGTCGGCGACCTGGCCATGAGATGGCTCACCGGCACCCCAACCCAGACGTTGGGCAGCGCCGCCGCTCCGCGTATCGACGGGTACGGGGCCATCGTCGTCGCCGCGCTGACCGTATCGCTGTGGCTACTGCGGAAGTCCATCGCAAAGACCGTGAAGGGCAAGTGGTGGAAGGGCGTCCTGGTCGGCGTGCTCCTCTGCATCAGCACCGGCACCGCCGCAGTCATTGCGCAGCAGGTCATCGCCGGGGTCAACGGCCTGGGCGCCTGGGCTATCGGCGGCCTCGCCACTGGGACGATCGCGTGAGCGCCCCCTCGACGATGCAGTGGATCCGCCAAGCCGGACAGCGGATCGCCACCGGATCCGGGCAGCTCGCCACCCACCTCGTGAGCCGCGCCCTGCACGCCGGCCGCCGACTCTGGCACCGCGCTGCCGACTGGCTGAGGGAGGCGTCAGGCGTCGGCTGGCTACTGCGCCTGGCCGTGCTCATCGCCGCGGCCGCACTTCTCCGGAAGATCGTTATAGCCATCGCTGCAGCGGTGTATGCCCGCGTCGAGGCGGGCGCCGCGCCGTGGCTGATGTGGGGCGCCGCCGGGCTGTGGGTGGTCGCCTCGTACCGATGCGGCCGGGACGACTGGGAACCGAAACAGCCGTCCGTCCCCGAGTCGCCGGCCGACGGCGAGCAGCTGGCAGACGACACGAGCCCCGAGCCCGCCGTCGCCCAGGCCTCGGCCGGGCCGCCCCCGGTTTCAGCCGTTACGCTGATCGCCACGGTCCGCGACATCGGCACCCCGCACGCCCAGCTGAAACCGATCGCCGAGCACCTCGGCACGACCACCGACGCGGTGCGTGCCGCAGCGGCCGCGCTGGGGTGGCCGGTGAAGGACGTGCGCATGCAGGGCCGGTCGGCGTCGGCGGGGCTGCGCTGGGACGAGTGCCCCTCTCCTGCCCCTCTCGACCCCTTGCCGGGTGTCGTCGGTGCAGGTCACCCCGCCGACGACAACGACGACGACACGACCGAGGAGGGGCCTCAGAAGGGGGTCGCTGTACGGCGCACCAATGGCGGGCTGATCATCTACGACCTCGCCGACACCCACCGCCGACGGGGAATCGTCGGCCGCTGAAGGACCGTTGAAGGGCCCCGCCGTTCCGTGACGGCGGGGCCTTCCGCACGAGAGGATGAGGGCATGACCGAGAAGCATGAGATGAGCTGGGAGCCCGACTTCAGCGAGTCCGTGGACGAGAATCTTTGGATGGTCCGCGAGCTCACCGGCGTCACGACCGTCCGCTGCTCGTGCGGGCTCGTTCAGGACGTGACCAACAGCAACGTGCAGCGCACCGTTGAGGAACGCCAGAACCTCAACCTCGCTTGACGTTTCAGCCGATCATGCCGCACCATAGGCCGCAGATCTGGCATGCCCGGAACCGGAAGCCCCGCACGCGGCATCATTCCCCCCGTATCTCACATCCTTCCCAGGGGGGACCATGAACACCCGCACCGCCGCCGCAGCCCTCGCCGCCGGCGCACTTCTCGCCCTCACCGCCTGCTCCAGCAGCGACGACGAGGCCGACACCAAGCCGAAGGCCCCGGCCACCGAGCAAGAGCCCACCCAAGCAGAGACGGCCGACGCCGCGAAGGGCACCGGCCTCCCGCCCAGACCGACAGGCGAGAAGCGCCAGCAGCTCCTCGACGCCCTGGCCAAGGCCGCCCCGGACGTCGTCCGCTACGAGGACAAGGCCGTCGACGCCGCCCGCAACCAGTGCAGCGCCTTCGGTGAGGGCGTCAAGCGGCCGGACTGGCTCGCGTCGCAGCGCTTCACGTACAAGGACGTCACGACGACCGAGGCGCAGGGCAAGCAGATCAACCAGGCCCTGAAGAGCATCGGCTTCTGCAACGTCTGACCGCACACCACTGACTGGCCCGGCCGCACACCCCCGGAGCGGCCGGGCCTTCGCACGTCCCCGAGGAGGTGGCCCTGTGGCCGTACGCAAGGACATGCGCCAGGTCACCGACGAGGAACGCGCCGAGATCATCCGCCTCCACGGCGAAGGCAAGGGCCGCAACGAAATCGCCCGGCTCATTGGCCGCGCCCAGCGCACCATCTCCCTGATCTGCGCCGAGGAGAACCTCGTCTTTGACGTCACCATGACCGAAGAGGCCACCCGCCATCGCGTCGCCCAACTCGCCGAGCGCCGCGCGATGCTCGCCGAGGCTCTCCAGGATGACGCCGAACGGCTCACCGAGCAGATGTGGCAGCCCGCCAAGGTCTTCCGGATCGGCGGTGGAGCGAACAAGTACACCGAGCACAACCTCGACGAGCCGCCGGCCGACGCCAAGAAGGACCTTATGGCCTCGGCCGGTATCGCCATCGAGAAGAGCCTGAAGCTCGTCCCGCCGGAGCGCGAGGACCTGGAGGGACTGGCCGCAGTCGATCAGTGGCTGAGGGGGATGATGCCGGGCGGCGAGTGAGGGGGCAGCGATGTTCACCCCACTCGCCGGCAAGGCACTCCGCGCCACGCAGCTGGCCGCCGCCCGCGGCAATCTCTGGGAGGGCGCGGTCCGCTCGGGCAAGACGATCGGCTCGATCATGGTGTGGCTGCGGTACGTCCGCACCGGCCCGCCCGGCGCGCTACTCATGGTCGGGAAGACCGAGCGGACGCTGAAGCGGAACATCATCGACGTCATCGTCCAGATGATCGGCAAGAAGCGCTGCGACTACCGCGCGGGCGCGGGCGAGGTCATCATCTTCGGCCGCACCATCTACGTGGCCGGCGCGAACGACGAGCGGGCCGCCGACAAGATCAAGGGCCTCACCCTGGCCGGCGCGTACTGCGACGAGCTGACTACCTACCCCGAGAACTTCTTCCAGATGCTGGAGACCCGACTCAGCGTCGAGGACGCCCAGTGGTTCGCCACGACCAACCCCGAGGGCCCGAACCACTGGTTGAAGACGCAGATCCTCGACCGGGCCCGGCTGCACCTGCGCCGCGACGGCACCCTCGTCGAGACCGCGGATCCGGACGCGCTGGACGTGGCCCGGTTCAGCTTCGTCCTCGACGACAACCCGGCCTTGCCCGCCGCGTACGTTGCGTCCCTGAAGAAGTCCCACCAGGGCTTGTTCTTCAAGCGGTACATCCTCGGCGAATGGTGCCTGGCAGAGGGCGTCATTTACGACGCATTCGACAAGCAGCGCCACGTCGTCAAGGAACTGCCGCAGATCACCCGGTGGTTCTGCGACGCCATCGATTACGGCACTACCAACCCGTACGCCGACCTTCTGATCGGCCTCGGCTCGGATCACCGGCTGTACGTCGTCTCGGAGTACCGGTGGGACTCCCGCGTGCAGCGCCGGAAGATGACGGATGCCGAGTACAGCCAGGGCCGCCGCCGGTGGCTGGCATCGGTGGCGCAGCCGCAGAGCAACGTGGTCGGTGTTCAGCCGGAGTGGACGGTGGTGGACCCGTCGGCGGCCTCGTACATCGAGCAGTTGCACCGCGACGGTGTGTCTGGTGTGACGCCGGCGGACAACGCGGTGATGGACGGTATCCGCACAGTCGGCAGTTTGTTTTCGACGGGCGGCCTGATGGTGCACGAGTCGGCGCAGGGGCTGATCGAGGAGATCCCGGGCTACAGCTGGGACAGTGCGGCGGCTGAGCGTGGCGATGACAAGCCAATCAAGGAGAACGACCACAGCTGCGACGCCTTGCGCTACGGCGTTCGTACGACCGAGGCCCTGTGGCGGCCGTACCTACCGACTCGACTGGAGGTAGCCGCCTGATGGCTGAGCAGCCCATCACCCCGGACGCCGCGATCGAGAACGCCGCCCGGCTCCTGCGCGCCGCCGAGCTGGAGACGAACCTCGCCCTGATGGAACGGCTCGACGAACTCGCCACCTCGTGGCTGAGCCTTGCGCACCTGCTGATGGAACGGGAGGCAGTCTGATGCCGCTGCCCACGGGTGACACCACCTGGCCGCCCCCCTACCTCGGCCCCGCACTCGACGCCATGCACACCTGGGACACCTGGTGGTCCGGCGACCCCGACCGGCTGGAGCAGCTCTACGGCGGCAGCACCGGCGGCGGACCCGACCCCAAGCGACTGCAGTACGCCGGCGGAGTCGTCGGCCGGATGGCCCGCTGGTGGTGGGGTACACCGACCGCCCCGGGCGAGCGGCGCACGAAGATGCACGTGCCGATCGCCGGCGACCTCTGCGGCGGGAGCGCCGACCTCCTCTTCAGCGAGCCGCCAGCGTTCACCGTCGACGACGACACGACACAGAAGCGCCTCGACGTCCTCACCGACGACGGCCTGCTTGCCACCCTCCAGACCGCGGCCGAGGTCGGTGCCGCGCTCGGCGGGATCTACCTGCGGCCGGTCTACGACAAGGACGTCGCCGATCGAGCCTGGGTCACCGCGGAGCACGCCGACCGAGCGCTCCCGGAATTCAAGTGGGGCCGCCTCTCCGCCGTCACCTTCTGGAAAGTGGTCAGGGAAGAGGACGGCCAGGTCTGGCGATACCTTCAGCGGCACGAGCCGGGCGTCATCCTGCACGGCCTCTATCAGGGGACGAAGGAGAAGCTCGGCCGGCCTGTCCCGCTGGAGGACTCGGACGAGACCACCGGGTTCGCCTCACTGGTGAACGACGAAGGCGCGGTCGAGACCGGGTACGCCGGCCTGGACGTGGTCTACATCCCCAACCAAAGCAGCCGCCGGTGGCGCTGCAACCAGACGCTGAAGGACTGGGGCCGCTCGGACCTCGACGGCGTCGAGCCGCTCATGGACGCCCTCGACGAGACCTACTCCAGCTGGATGCGGGATATCCGCCTCGGCAAGGGCCGCATCGTCGTCCCCGAGACGTACCTCCAGTCCAACGGGCCGGGGCGCGGTGCGAGCTGGAATCCGGATCAGGAGGCGTTCGCTGGGGTCGGCATGCTCGACCGTGGGGCCAGTGGCGGCATGCAGCTCACGGTCGCCCAGTTCGCGATCCGCGTGCAGGAGCATCACGACACGGCGGAAGACCTCGTCAACCAGATCCTCCGTTCCGCCGGGTACAGCGGGCAGACGTTCGGTATCGGTGGCGACGTCGCTGTCACCGCGACGGAGGTCACCGCCCGGGAGCGACGGTCGATGACGACGCGCGGCCGGAAGATCTTGCGGTGGCGGCCGGCGCTCGCGCAGCTGGTGGAGGCGCTCCTCGCTGTCGACCAGTACGCGTTCGGTGGCGGGCTCACCCCGCAGCGGCCGACGGTCGAGTTTGAGGACTCCGTGCAGGAGGATCCGCTGTCGCTGGCGAACACCGTGGACGTGCTCAGGCGGGCGCAGGCGGCGTCGACGGACACGCTGGTGCGGATGGCCCACCCTGAGTGGGACGACGACCAGGTGCAGGCGGAGGTCGGCCGGATTCAGCTGGAGAACGGCACCGCGGTGCCCGATCCGATGCAGACCGGCGCGCTGCCGTAGGAGGTGGTCGGCTGTGCCTGTGTCCCCGGCCATGGCCGAAGACCTCGCCGCGGCCGTCGCTGACCTGTACGAGGCCGCCGAGGGCGTGCTGATCGAGAAGATCCGGCGCGCCCTGGCCGAGGGCATCAACTCTCCGGTGTGGGTGCAGCTGAAGCTCGCCGCCATCGGCAACTTGCAGGCCGCGATCGACGAGGTGATCGCCGCCCTCCAGCTGGACGCGTCCGGTGCGATCGGGCAAGCCCTCGCCGAGGCGTACGACCGTGGGCAGCAGGCGGCCGTCGCCGAATTGGGGGCACTCGGCGTCGGCCAGGCCGCCGCCGCTGCGACCGTTCTTCCCACAGCACCGGTCATCGACCGTCTCGCGCAGGCCGTCATCGCCGACACCGGCCCCGTCTATCTGCGGATGCTTCGGGCCTCGATGGACGCCTACCGGGACGTCGTCTCCCGGGCCGCCGCTGCGCCCGTGCTCGGCGCTCAGACCCGACGCCAGGCCGCCCAGTCGGCGCTGGACGACTTCGCCGGCCGCGGCGTGAAGGGTTTCGTCGACTCCCGGGGCCGCTCCTGGGAGCTGCGGTCCTACGTCGAGATGGCGATGCGCTCCGCTGTCGGCCGCGCGGCCGTCGAGGCGCACACGGATCGGCTCGGCGCGGCCGGCGTGGTGCTGGTGATCGTGTCGCAGGCGCCGGAGGAGTGCGAGCTGTGTCGTCCGTGGGAGCGGAAGATCCTCACTCGTACTGGGCAGCCCGGGAAGCGGTCGGTGCAGGTGGAGCACGCGACGGAGGACGGCGAAATGGTCACCGTCAGGGTGGCCGGGTCGCTGCCGGAGGCCCGATCGGCGGGTCTGATGCACCCGAACTGCCGGCACACGGTGTCCGCCTACCTGCCGGGCATCTCGCGGATTCCGAAGGCACAGCCGTCGCGGGGGACGTACGAGGACTCGCAGCGGCAGCGGTACTACGAGCGGCAGATCCGAAAGTGGAAGCGGCTGGAGGCCGCAGCCATGGACGATGCGCGACGGACGTTGACGCGGGCGCGGGTGCGCGCGTATCAGGCGCGGGTGCGTGAGCTGGTCGCGGAGACGGGCCTGCCTCGCAAGCGTCACCGCGAGCAGCTCACGACCGCACGCTGACTACCGGCGCCCAGCCAAGGGCGACCCGCCTGCGATGGACGGGCCAGGCTTCGCCTCGGTGGGCGCGTTCGAGGTGACGATCGCGTAAGCCTCGGCGAGGTAGCGCGCGTTCTCACCGTGGCCAGCTTCTGCAGCGCTACCGATGGCGTTGAGCAGTTCGATACGGACCTGGTCTGCGAGCTGAGGCTCGCTCTTGTTCTCAGTCATGAGCAGACCGTAAGGCCATTCGGCAGCGGATGTTCCCCCTGCCTCCTTTGTCGCTGGTCAGCGGCACCACAGACTTCCGCCCGCCTGGCGCGGGCCGGATCGCACAACCCCCGCCAGGCGCGGGGCCGACACCACCCGACGCGCACCAGGAGTGCACGCATGCAGAAGCGAACCCTTCCCCGGCAGGCCAGTGCTGGCTGGGCACACCCCTACGGCCACGGCCCTTTCGCGCCGTACCTGTACGCCGACGGCGGGGACGGAGACGACTCCGGATCCGACAACGGCGGCAGCGGTGACGACACGGGCACGGACGACGACCAGGACGACGATGCCGGCGGGACCGGCGACGACGACCAGGACGACGACGCGGCCAAGGGCGACAAGCCCAAGCCGAAGCCGCCCGCGAAGAAGGACGAGGACCCGGCGGCCGAGTTGGAGCGGCTCCGTAAGGAGCTGAAGCAGGCCAACTCGGAGGCGGCCAAGGCCCGCACTGGGGCGAAGAAGCAGGCGGCCGAGGAGGCCAAGGCGCAGCTCGTCCAGGAGATGGGCAAGGCGCTCGGTCTGGTCAAGGACGACAAGGACGAGGCACCGGATCCGGCGAAGCTCACGGCCGAGATCGAGCGGACGCAGAAGGCGCACCGCGAGACCGCGATCGAGCTGGCCGTGTTCCGCAGCGCGGGCAAGTACGGCGCGGACGCTGCGGCCCTGACCGACTCTCGGTCCTTCCTCACGTCCATCGACGACCTCGACCCGTCCGACGAGGGGTTCGCGAAGGCCGTGTCCGCCGCCATCAAGGCCGCGGTCGCGGATAACCCCAAGCTCAAGGCCGCGAGCCAGGCGCCCGCGCGCACCAGCGGCGACTTCTCCGGCAGCTCCGGAGGCCGCCCCAAGAACGACGACTCCATCGACGCTCACCGCGAGGCACGCCGAAAGGCGCGCGGCGGCTGACCTCCGCAGAAGAGAGGGCCCCATGGCCAACACCTTCCTGACCCCCGACACCATCGCCCGCCGGGCCCTGGCCACGCTGTACGAGACCACGCACATGGCGCAGCTCGTCCACCGCGACTACGAGGCCGACTTCGCGGGCCGCGTCGGTGACACGATCACCGTCCGCAAGCCCGCGACGTTCGTCGCCAACGAGTTCAACCGGGCGACGGGCATCGTCCCGCAGAACGCTACCGAGAGTGGCTTCCCGGTGGTCCTCAACCACCTGCCCGACGTCAGCTTCACGGTGACGACGGAGCAGCTCAACCTGGAGATCCAGGACTTCGGCGAGCAGCTCCTCGACCCGGCCATGGAAGCCATCGCCCAGAAGATCGACCGCGACCTGCTGGCGCTGCGCGACGACGTCACGCAGACCGTCGGCGCCGTCGCCGAGGACCCGCTCGGCGAGAACCACAACTACACCGACGGCCACTACCCGTGGTCCGACTCGCGGGTCCTCATCGAGGCCGGCGCGGTCCTGGACACGAAGAACGTGCCGCAGGCGGACCGCAACGTCGTCGTCGGCCCGCGCACGAAGGCCAGGTGGGTCGCGGAGAAGATCTGGCGCGCGGCCAACGAGCGCGGCTCCACGGTCGGTCTGACCGAGGCCCAGTTCGGCGCCCGGGCGTCCGGCTTCACGCCGTACATGACGCAGAACATCGCGGGCCCGGCCGAGGTCCCGACCACGGGCGAGCCGACGACCGAGGTCGACGTCGCCTTCCACAAGACGGCGTTCGCGCTGGTGACCCGCACGCTGGAGGTTCCGCCCGGGGCGCAGGACGCCACGATCATGAACTACAAGGGGTTCGCCCTGCGCGTGGTCTACGACTACGACATCAAGTACAAGCAGACCGTCGTCTCGGTCGACTGCCTGTACGGGACGAAGACGCTCGACGCCAACCGTGCCGTGCTCATCCAGGGAGCTGCTGCCGCATGATCCGCTACCACAACACCAACACGGGTGACGTCGTCGAGCGTGAGCACGAGGACGCCCGACTGGAGATGCTTCCCAACTGGGAGCGCCTCGACAGCGACGAGACCCCGGAGGCGCCCTCCCCGGACAGCGTCCTCCAGCGGCCGCAGGCCTCCCCGGGCGTCGCGCTCACCTCCACCGAGGGCCCGCGCGCGGCCGTCGAGGAGGAGTACAAGGAGCAGCAGGAGGACGCCGGGGACCCGCCGGACCGCTCCGCGTCGAAGGACACGTGGGTGGAGTACGCGCTGAAGCGTGCCGTGTCCGACGAGGAGCGGACGGAGATCCCGTCCCTGACCAAGTCGGTGCTCGTCGCGAAGTACGGCGAGAACCCGGCCACCTGATCGGTTCGTCGCGAGCGAGGGAGGCCCCATGGTGGCCTCCCTCTCGCATGTCCATAGGAGGGAGGCCGCATGGCTGATCTCGTGACGAACATCGGCAAGGGCCGGCACGTGTACTACGCCGGCGTCGCCGAGGCCGGTACGGGCGGGGCGGTGCTGCGGGCGGTGGTGCTGGAGGCGACGGGCCTGGAGGCGGACGACGCGCTCCAGGACTACGACACTCTGGCGGCGCTGCTGGCGGGGGCCAGCAACGAGCAGGTGACGATGGGCCGGAAGGCGTTGACCGGGGTCACGGTGACCGTGGACGACGTCGGCAACATGGCGTCGTGGACGGCCGGGGACCTGGTGTGGGCGGACGCCACCGGCAACCCGACAGGGAAGATCGCCATCTGCTTCGACTCCACCGGGGCCGGAACGGACGCCCAGTTGATCCCGCTGACCGTGCACGACTTCGCGGTCACCCCGGACGGTACGTCGATCACCGCGTCCGTCGGCGCAGGCGGCATCGCCGTCTCCGAGAACGCCGCATAGGGGGAAGGGGGCGAGGTCGTGCCCGTCATCGCACTCGGGACTGCCCCGGAGACGGCCACGGCCGCGCCCCTGCCCGGCAGGATCGCCACACCGGCCGTCGATCTGGCCGACGACTTCAACGACAACGTCGTGGACACCGTGCTGTGGCCCGACTCGTACGGCGGCATCACCGAGGCCGGCGGCCGCGCCCAGGTGCCGTGCGGGCTGGACTACGCCGCGTACGCCTCCGCCACGATCTACACCCTGCGCGGCAGCCAGTTCTCCTGCCGGATGTACCCGGCACCGCTCGGCGACTCCCTGATCGCATGCTGGTCGCAGGTCCTCATCCAGACCACCACGCCCGGCACCGACGTCGTCATCGAGCACAACGCGGTCGCCGATACCCTCGGCATGGCCCTCCGCGTCGGCTACGTCGACCCCGACTACACGGCGATCCCGTACGACCCGGACGCCCACGCCTACCTCCGGATCCGGCAGACCGGCACGGACCTGCTGTGGGAGACAAGCCCGAACGGCGTCGCCTGGGTGGTCCGCCGCACGGTGGCCGCACCCGCCTGGGCGTCGGATCCGACGCTCCAGGTCCAGCTCATCGCCCACCGCGACGACGGCACCCCAGACGTAGCGCAGTTCGACGACGCCAACGTCACGCCGATCATCACCGTGGTGCCGCTCGGCCCCGCGGGCGAGGCATCCGCTGCTGGCCTGGTGGGCGTGGCACGGTCGGCCAGCATGGCGGGCGCCGGAACGGCCGACGCCGCCGGGCCGTGGACCGCAGCGAAGGCCGCTCCGGTGAGCGCGGCTCAGTCGGCGGAGGCTGCTGGCGGGCTGACGGCGGCGCGCAGTGTCCAGCTGGAGGCGGCGCACGAGACGTCGGCGGCCGGCCTGATCGGGCGCGCGCGGACGGCAGTCTTCGGTACGGCTTCCGACCAGGCTGCTGCGGGCGCGGTCGTCGCTGCGAAGAGCGGACCGGTCGGCTCGGCGCGTGTCGTCGACGAGGCCCAGCTCCTCGCCGGGGCGAAGCGGCTCGCGCTCGGGACGACGGCGAGCGCGGAACAGGCTGGCAGCTTCATGGCGGCCGGGGACACCCGGATCGCAGACGCCCGCGCCACGGACCGCGGGCGCCCGGTGACCGGCAGTAAGACCACCTCCACCGGCCAGGCGGCGGCCGTGGACGATGCGCTGCCGGTCACCGCAGCCAAGGACCAGCCCATCGGGGCAGCCCCAGCGAGGGAAGAGGCTCAGCCGTTCACCGCTGGACGGACGGCACCGGTGGCGGGCGCCCACGAGCGAACACAGGCGGGCACGCTCACCGGCGGGAAACGGCACGTCCTGGGCGCGGCTCGCGACGCGAGCACAGCCCGCGTGCTCCGCGCTCAGGCAGCCGGGGAACTCGGCGCCGCCTGGACCACCGACGGAGCCGCCCCGCTGACCGGTGGCAAGCGGCGCATCCTCGGCGCCGCAACCGCTGCAGAGACCAGCCGCCCACTGACAGCAGGGCACACCGTACGGCTCGGTCCAGCCCATACGGTCGACCGAGCGGCGCCACTCGCGCAGGGCAAGGGCCGCTCCCTCGGCGTGGCTCGCTGCACCGAGCAGGCACGCACGATCACGCCGGCGAAGCGCAGCAGCCTTCGGGCGGCGACGGCCCCGGATGGCGCCGGCCAGATCCGGCAGCCGTTCCAGACCCGCCGCCTTCGCGCCGCGCGCTCCCTCGAGGAAGCGGCCGCGATTCCGTGGCAGAAGCGGCGGCCGGCCTACCAGCTCACGCCGAGCACGGCCGGGCCGGTGCTGACGGCCTCGTCGGCTGGACCCACTCTCACCGCTTCGACTGTCGGCCCGAGCCTGGTCGCAACATTCACTGGAGGTGGCTGATGCCCGACGTGGGAGACGTGGTCACCGCGCAGCTGCTGGTGACCCCGTACGACGCGACGACGGTCGCGACGCTGACGGTGACCGCACCGGACGGCACCACATCCACACCGGTCACGGCGACTGTGGATAGCGGGCAGACGTGGACGGCGCCGCTCACGTACACGGCGGCCGGGGTGTGGCTGCTGCGGTGGACGGTGACGGGCACGGGCTCCTCGGTGGAGAACGAGCAGGTCTCCGTGGCCCCCACCCCAGGGACCGGGCCGGGGTACCGGTCCTACGCCACAACGACTGACCTGGCGAACTACCTGCGCGCCGCGCCGCCTTTGGATGCGGCCGGCCTCTTGGCGGACGCCTCACGGATGCTCGACACGATGGTCCTCGCGTACTGCCGATACGACGTGGACGACGCCAGCATGCCCACCGACCTGGACGTCGCCGCGGCGATCGGCCGAGCGGTGTGCGCTCAAGTCGCCTGGTGGGACGAGATCGGCGACCACACCGGCGCCGCCGGAGCCGGGTACGGCAACGTGTCGATCGGCTCCGTCGCCCTGGGCCGAACCACCGGCAGCGCATCGGCGTCGGCATCCGGCGGAGACGCTGCGGCCCGGCAGATCGCTCCGCAGGTGTGGGACGAGCTGAGGGCGCCATCTCTGCACGACAAGCTGTTCGTCGGCGCGGTGACGGTGCCCTGGTGAGCGCCATCCCCGGGTGGCTGCTGCGCCACCGCATCACCATCGAGCCCTACCAGGGCGACTCCAGCACGGGCCCGGTCTACGGCCCGCCTGCCGAGGTGCGCGCCTTCGTGGACGAGCAGACCCGCGCGGTGGTCTCCCCGGGCGGGGAGAACGTGACGTCCTCGTCGACTGCCTACGCCCGGCCGGGCACGGCTGCGCCGCCCCTGTCCCGGGTCACTCTGCCGTCCGGCCGGAAGACCACGGTGATCGCCGCGCTGCCCCGCGATGGCGGGGGCCTTCCGACACCGGACCACGTGGAAATCCAACTCCAGTAGAAGGAGGCTGTCGTGGCGCAGCGTTTCCGACTCGACTTCAACGGAGCAGGCGTCGAGCGGGAGCTCCGCGCCGCCGCCGCTCGCGGCCTGCTCCTCGCCGCAGAGCACGTCCTGACCGAGGCCCAAGACGTCGTCCCGCTCGACGAGGGATACCTCCAGTCCACCGGCACCGCCTCCGTAGACGAAGGCGACCTCACCGCCGCCGTGAGTTTTGACGGCCCGTACGCCGTCCGGCAGCACGAGGAGCTGGACTGGCGGCACGCACCCGGCAGGCAGGCCAAGTACCTGGAACAGCCGCTGAACGCGAACCGCGGCCCGGTACAGCGGCTCATCGCAGCCGAGATGAGGCGGGCCCTGCGGTGAGCACGCACGACGCCGACCTGTTCCAGGGCGTCGCCGAGCTCCTCGACACAGAGGGCATCGGCACCTACGCCCCAGACGCGGTCCTCCCGGCCGACGTCACCGGCATCGTCCTCGGCAAGAGCCCGGACGGCCCCGACCGGGTGCTGGGCCTCACCCCGTATCCCGTCGCCGACGACGACAGCACCGACTCGGTCACCGGCATTCAGGCCCGCATGCGCTGGGGCACGGACGCGGCTGGCCTGGTGCAGCTCGCTGACGACGTCTTCAACGTCCTCCACAACCGCCGTAACTACCTGCTGCGCGGGGTGCGGGTGGAAATCTCCTGGCGTAACAGCCAGGCGTGGATCGGCCAGGACACGCACGGCCGCATGGAGCTGGTCGGCAACTACTACTTCCGGACCGTGCGGACCGGACCCCGCCAGAGCGACTGAGGAGAAGGACTATGTCGACACCCGTCGAGACCAACGAGAACGAGCTGGCCCGTGAGTGGCGCCTCGAAGTGAACATCGGCACGGCTGAGCTCCCAGACTGGCAGCTCTGCCCTGGTGTCAGGGAGTTCCAGCCGTCCGCCGAGCCCAACATCGAGGACTCCAGCGACTACGACTCGGACGGCTGGGCCGGGAACACCAAGACCGCGCAGGCCTGGGAGATCACGGTCACCATCCGCCGCAAGGCCAACAAGACCTCCAAGGTGTACAACGACGTCCACGAGGCCATTCGTCTCGCCTCCGACGAGTACGGCGACGCCAACCTCGTGCACCTGCGATGGATGAACCGCAACGGCCTCCCGGAGGCGTACGAGGGCAAGGCCATCCCGACGTGGGCTCCGGCCGGCGGCGAGTACTCCGCGCTGGGCGAGGTGGAGATCACGTTCACGGGTGACGGGCCGCGCACGGCGATCGAAAACCCGCTCGTGGTGACCCCCTGATATGGCTGCGCAGTTCGAAGCGCTCGGGGACTTCCTCGACGACTACCTGGAACTGCCCGTCTCCGTGGGGGACGGGCAGACTCGCGTCTACCGGATTCCGTCGCCGACCGCCGAGGCGGGCTTGCGCGTCGAGGCCATCACCAAGGCGGCGGCTCAGCTCTTCCTCGGCGGCGTCGAACCCGACGCGGAGATGCTCAACGACGACGAGGAGAAGGACCTCTTCCGCCTCGTCCTCGGCCCGGTGCACGACGAAATCGCCGCCGACCTCAGCTGGACCCGATTCCGGCACGTCGCCATGACCACGATGGTGTGGGTCCTCAACGACCGCGACACCGCCGCGAAATTCTGGTCCAGCGGTGGCGACCCTTCTCTCTTGGCCCCGAATCGGGCGGCCCGTCGGCAGCCGAGGTCTCAGCCCTCGGCATCGGCCGCGGCGAGCTCGATGAAGCAACGGGGCTCTACGAGTGGTACGAGGGCGGGCTCCCGCCAGCGTCGCAGGCGCGGTCCCAGGGCAAGCGGGTAACCCGCACCGATCTGCTGGAGCAGTGGCCGCTGGTGGAGGCGGACTTCCAGGACACCTACGGCCTCGACCTCGACGACGAGCAGCTGCTCGCACGCCGATCGTGGCGCTGGTTCCAGACCCGCCTCTACGGCCTCGTCTCGGCAGACTCCCGCATCGCGCGGCACTTCGCACCTCCACCCCCCAAGCAACGTAGGAGGTAGCCGCCGTGGCTCTCGTCGTAGGCGAACTCACCGGCGTCATCAGCCTCGACGCGGAAGGCGTCACCCGCGGTCTCACCCAGGCCGAACGCGCCATGCGCACGGCCGGGCAGACCATGGGCGACGACGCCGAGCGGGCTGGGCAGCGGGCCGGGCAGCAGCTCGGTGACGGTGTCGCCGACGGCCTGTCCGGTGTGCAGGACGAAGCCGCGCGGGCTGGCCGTCAGGCCGGGGAGGAACTCGGCGACGGCATCGTCCGCGGTGCCGACGGTCGCCTCCGCAACGCCCGCGGCCAGTTTGTGGCGGCCGGCCGCGATGCGGGGGACGCCGTCGGTGACGGGCTCGGTGATGCGGGCGCGCAGGGCGCGGACGAGGCCGTTGGCGGCATGGGCGAAAAGTTGGGCGCGCTGAAGATGGCCGCGGCCGGGGTCGGCGCGGCGGCGGGCGCTCTCCTCATGGCGTCCTTCGGCGAGGCCCTGGACCAGAGCCGGATCACCGCACGGCTCGGCGCACAGCTGGGGAAGACGCCGGCTGAGGCCAAGAAGTACGGGCAGATCGCAGGCAAGCTGTACTCCTCGGCGATCACGGACGACTTCCAGGGCGCCGCTGACGCGATCCGGGCGACGGCCGGTGCGGGTTTGTTCCCGCCGGGGGCGACGAACGCGCAGCTTCAGTCCATTGCGACCAAGGCCGCCGACCTTGCCAACGTCTTCGATGTCGATGTGTCGGAGGCAGCGCAGGCCGCCGGTATCGCGGTCAAGACGGGGCTCGCGAAGGATTCCACCGAGGCGTTCGACCTGATCGCCAAGGGCATGGTGGGACTCGGCAAGGACGGCGAGGACCTGCTGGAGACCATCAGCGAGTACGGCGTCCAGTTCGCCAAATCCGGTCTGTCCGGGCGTACAGCGGTCGGTCTGATGCGTCAGGCGATCCAGGCCGGTTGGAAGGACACCGACAAGCTCGCGGACGCCTTCAAGGAGCTGGAGCTGCGCGTCACCGGTGGTGGAAAGGCGCAGGTCGATGCTCTGAAGTCGATCGGCCTGAACGCCGACGAGATGATCGAAGCTCTGTCGGCCGGCGGCCAGCGTGGCGAGGAAGCCATGACGAAGATTCACGACGCGATCGTGGAGCTAGGGCCGGAGTCGAACGTCGCAAAGAAGGCCGTTCAGGATTTGTTCGGCGGCCCGGGTGAGGATCTCGGTGCCGCGTTTTTCAAGCTGAATCTGCACGAGGCCCGCAACGCCATGGGGGACACCGCAGGGGCCGCTGACGAGCTGGGCAACACGCTGCGGGACAACGCGGGAACGAAGGTGAAGGCTTTCCAGCGGGGTTTGCAGCAGGGTGTCGTCGACTTCCTCGGGGGCGTCGTGATCCCGGGTATCGACACCTTCCGGAAGGCGCTCGGCGGTATCTGGTCGGAGGCCGGGCAGGCTGCGGATACCCAGGCGTTCGCTGACCGGGTGGTCGCGTTCCTGCCGATCCTGGGTCAGCGGCTCGCGCAGAAGGCCCGCGAGCTGGCCCCGAGAATCGTGGAGGGGCTCACGGGGGCTGGGCAGGCGGTCGCCGAGTGGGTGATGGCCAACCCGACGCAGCTCTTCAAGGCCACTGCGATCGCGGCGGCGATCACCATCGCGCTGCTGGCGCTGCCCGCGCTGGTGGCGCTCGCGTTCAGCGCGGCCGCTGTGACGATGATGGTCGCTTTCGTGTCGAGGCTGGTGAGCTCGGCGGGCGAGAACCTGCCCCGGCTCGGGTCGGCGGTCGGCAACTGGTTCGGCGGCCTGTGGTCGACGTACGTGTCCGGGCCCGTGTCCCGGACCTGGGCGTCGTTCATTGCCTCGGTGCAGGGGCTGCCCAGTCGGGCGAGCCGTGCCCTGGCAGGGCTCGGTGCGGCGGTCACCCTCCGGGCCGTCTCAGCCTGGCGATCCTTCCGGGACGCGACCGTCCAGCGGGCTCTCGGCGTCGTGTCGTGGGTGCGGGGCCTGCCGCGCAGGATCGCGGGCGCCTTCGGCAACGTGGGCTCCCTGCTGTACGGCAAGGGACAGGACGTGGTCCGGGGCCTGCTGCGCGGTGTCCAGAGCATGGGTGGCTGGCTCCGTGGTCGGCTGATCAGTTTCGCGAAGAACATGATCCCGGGGCCGATTGCCAAGGCCCTCAGTATCTCGAGCCCCTCCAAAGTCATGGCCAAGACCGTCGGCCGGTGGATTCCGCGGGGCATCGTCGCCGGTATCGAGTCGACGCAGGGCGAGGTCGACCGGACGATGGCCGGTCTGGTGTCCACGCCGACTCCGTCCGCGTCGTACGCCGGCGCCGTTGGCTCAGCCGTGGGAGCGGGTGGGCGAGCTGGCTCGGGTTCCATCCCGACGGTACGCATCACCGGTGGCGACGAGTGGGGCGACATGATCATCAGCACTATCCGTAAGCGCGTCGGCATCAGTGGCGGCGACGTTCAATTCGTGCTCGGGAGGTAGACGGTGGCGTTCCCGGAGGACCCGTTGGGGCTGCTCGCAGAGATCCTGGTCGACGGGCAGTGGGAGAAGCTTCCCCTATACACCCGAGACCCGATCACCCACCAGCGGGGCATCCGCAACCAGGGCAGGACCGCTGACCCGGCGGCCGTGCCGATGACGATCAACAACAAGAACGGCAAGTACAGTCCGCGCAATCCGATGAGCCCGTACTACGGGAAGATCGGCCGCAACACCCCCGTCCGCCTCAGCCTCCCCGGCGGCACCCCGCGCATGCTCCTGCCTCACGGCGGCGCCGGACGCGCCTGGACCCCCGACACAGCTGCCCTGGACATCACAACCAGCATCGACGTCCGTATCGAAGTCAACATCGCCAACTGGACCGCCGGCACGATCGTCGAGCTGTGCGGAAAGTACGACCTGCTCAACGCTGGCCGCTCGTGGCTGATGATGATCGCCGCAACTGGAGGGATCACCTTCCGACGCAGCCTCGACGGTGTCAGCATCAAGGAATTCACCTCGCAGGAACCGATCTACAGCTCCCCGTCCGGACGCACCGCACTGCGCTCCACCTGGGACGGCACCACTGGCATCTACACGCACTACACCGCCCCGACCATCGACGGACCCTGGACAGTCCTCGGAGCCCCGTCGACCCCCGGCACCACCGGCAGCCTGTACCAGTCGTCCGCCCCGCTCGAGGTCGGCAATGTGGCGACTATCGGTTATGACTCACCCGAGGGCGACGTCTACCGCTTCCAGCTCCGCAACGGCATCGACGGCCCCGTCGTCGCCGACGTCGACTTCACCACCCTGCCGCCAGGTACAACCGCCTTTGCCGACGCCACTGATCTGCCCTGGTCGCTGGCAGGAGACGCCGAGATCAGTGACCGCGTCCCGCGATTCACCGGCGAGATCAGCGAGTGGCCGCAGAAATGGGTTCCGTCGGGCGCGGACGCGTGGGTGCCCGTGCAGGCCGCTGGCATCCTGCGCCGCCTCGGCCAGGGCACCAAGGCCTTGGACAGTGCGCTCCGTCGCCGCATCCCGTCGTACGAGCCTCTGGCGTACTGGCCGATGGAGGAAGGGCAGGATGCCGACCGAGCGTCCACGCCGATCGCCGGAATGGACCCGCTGTATTTCACGAACGTGCAGTGGGGCGCCGACAGCAGCCTCCCGTCGTCCGCGCCGCTGCCCACGATCGCAGCGCAGACCGGGAACCTTTCACACATGTCCGGCATGATCCGGAACCTCTCGTGGGCGCCCGTGCCGGTGTGGTCTGTGATCTGGATGTACCACATGCCGCGGGTACCGGCGTCCCGGCGGACGTTCATGCTGATCCGGTCCACGGGTACCGTCCGCGACTGGTACGTGCAGATGGGCCCGGACAACACGAGGCTCCTCGGCCTCGGCTACGAGGGCGAGACGCTCGTCGACCGGATCATCCTGACCCCCTCGAACGTCATCTTCGGCAAGTGGATCAAAGCCAGGTTCTCCATCGAGCAGGAGGGCGGCAACGTCCGCTACATCCTGGTGTGGCAGGACATCAACGGCGACGCGATCCACTACGAGAACACGCTGCCCGGCGTCATCGGCAGACCGACCGGCGTCAGCTCACCGCCCGGCGGTTTCCACTCCGACCTCAACGGCATGGCGATCGGGCACATCTCCGCGTGGACTGAGTACGACACCGTCGCCTACGACAACGCCATGAACGCCTGGACCGGCGAGACGGCGGGCGCCCGGATGCTGCGCCTGTCCGCCGAGGAAAGCCTTCCTGTCACGCTGACCGGGCCGTCGGCCTCGACGGAGCCGGTGGGCTATCAGGACATGGCAGCTGTGCTCGCCCTGGTGCGGACGGCGGCTGACGCGGATGGCGGCCTGCTCACGGAGGACCAGACGGCGCTGCGGATCATGTACCGGCCGCGGTCGACGCTGTACTCGCAGGAGCCCGCGCTGGTCCTGGACTACACGCTGGGGCAGATCGCCGCGCCGCTGGATCCGGTCGACGACGACACGAGCATCCGCAATGACGTCACCGTCACCCGGGAGGGGGGATCCTCGGCCCGTGTCGTCCTCGCTGAAGGCTCGCTGTCGGTGCAGGACCCGCCCGACGGCGTCGGCGTCTACGACGACTCCATCACCCTGTCCCTGGCCACCGACACCCAGACCGGTCCGCGCGCGTTCTGGGAGCTGCATCTGGGCACGTGGGACGAGCCCCGCTACCCGGACGTCACGATCAACTTGCACCGGCACCCCGCGCTGATCCCCGCGGTGCTGGCCCTGCGCGAGGGCGACGTCATCCAGCTGAAGAACATGCCGACCTGGGTCGCCCCGGACGACGTCGACCTGATGGTCATGGGCCTGAAGGAGACGCTTCTGCCCCGGACGTGGACTATCACCTACGACTGCACGCCGGCCGGGCCCTGGCAGACCGGTGCAGTCGGTGACGGACTGCTGGGCCGGGTGGACACGGACGGGTCTGTGCTGGCCGCCGGTGCGGGTACGGCTGATGGCGAGCTGCTGGTGCACACGCCGCCGCAGGGGGCGCTGCCGCCACGGCCGTGGATCACGTCCCTCGACCGGCTCACCGCCAACCCGGACTTCGAGACGGACCTTGCGGGCTGGACGGCTACCGGCGGCACCCTCGCTCGTGTGCCGACGCCGAGACCGGCGCCGTTCGGCGGGGACTGGAGCATGCAGCTCACCCCCACCGGGGTGGCCGCGCTCGCGTACGTGTCGTCGGCTGCGGTACCGGTCACCGCCGGGGCCACCTACGTGCCGTACGGATGGCTGCGCTGCGCAGTGTCCAGGGCAGTCGGCCTGAACGTGAACTGGTTCGACACCGCCGGCGCGTACTTGACGACGTCGGCGATCACCGTGCCGGTCACGGCCGGAACGTGGACACAGCCCACCGGCACCGTCACGGCCCCGGCCGGGGCTGCCACAGCGGAGATCGTGCCCACGCTGACCTCCACACCGCCCGCCTCACACGTGCTGCTGGCGGACGTCATCCTCCTCAGCACCGGCGCGAAGGGGGAGTACGCGCGCGAGTTCCCCTACGACCTCCGTCTCGGCGGGGAGATCGTCCGGGTGGCTGACGCAAGTCCCGCGGTCCTGGATACCTTCCAGCGGACCGTTGTCGGCGGCTGGGGCACCGCCGACACCGGCCAGGACTGGACGCTGGGCGGCGCTCCGGCCGACTTCAGCGTCGGCTCCGGGTACGGGGCGGTCACTCATCCGGTCACGGGCATCGCGCACATCACCCAGGTGCCTGCGCCGGGCCCGGACGTGGATCTGTACGTGGACGTCGCGACGAGTGTCCTGGCCGCGGGCGGCAGCCTGTTCGCCGGGCCGATCGTCCGCGCTGACGGCAACACGTCGTTCTACATGGCCCGGCTGGAATTCACCCCCACGGCCGGCATCGTGCTCACCCTGCGCAGGCGCGTAAACGACGTGGAGACCCAGCTCGGGACGTACACCAGCGGCCTCACCCACACCGCCGGGACCTGGTATCGGGTCCGGCTGCGGGCAGAGGGCGCCTCGTTGGCGGCGAAGGTCTGGCGGGCCTCGGCCTCGGAGCCGACGGTGTGGCAGGTAGGGGCCACCGACTCGGCCATCGGGGACGGGCAGCTTGGTACCCGCTCCTTCGCCGACGTCAGCAGCACGGTGGTCAACCCGCAGATCCGTTTCGACGCTGTACGGCTGGTGACGCCACAGCGGATGACCGTCACGCGGTCCGTCAACAGCATCACCAAGACTCACGCCGCGGGCACGGACGTGCGGCTCGCCACCCCGACTCGACTCGCTCTGTAGGAGGACCCTGTGGCCTATGAGCCTTGGCAGCCGGGCATGATCCTGACCGCCGACCGGATGGCGTCGATCTCGCCGACGTGGCGGGCCTGGACCCCCAGCTGGACTACCAGCAGCGGCGCGCATCTGCCCTCGTTCGGAGATGCGTCCATCGATTGTGCGTATGCCGAGTCGGCTGGCACGGTGTTTTGGCGGATGGAGATCATTTTCGGGGCCACCACGAATTTCGGCGGGGGCGGAGGCGGCGACAACTGGCTCTTCAGCTTGCCGGTGAGCGCCTCCGGTCTGCCGTCCTGTATCGGCTTCTTCGAGTTGAACGCCTCGGTGGATGTGCGGGTGGTGGCGCGCGGTCGGTGTGTCACTACCGGCGACGTCGCTCTGGAGATCTCGTCGGGCAAGGTTGACGGGTCAGCAGTTACCACTGGCGGTATCGCCGACGCTGTTTCTCCGTGGGCCTGGGCCGCTGACCACTCCATTCGAGGCAGTGGCCAGTACCAGCGCTCGTAATCCACATCCGTCTCGTCCGCCCCGCGCCATCCCGGCCGGGGCTTTCCTCATGCCTGGAGGGCCCATGGCCTCACCCATGTCCGCGAACAGCTTCCTCAAGGCACTGAAAGCAGAGGGCCTGACCGTCGTCGAGGTCGACGACTGGCGCGACCACAACCGCAACCACAAGGGCCCCTGGGGCCCGGTGCACGGCGTGATGATCCACCACACCGTCACCCGGGACTCCGCCCACACCGTCAACATCTGCCGCAAGGGCTACAGCGGGCTGCCCGGCCCGCTCTGCCACGGCGTCATCACCAAGGACGGCCGCGTGCACCTCGTCGGCTACGGCCGCGCGAACCACGCCGGGCTCGGCGACCCGGACGTCCTCCGCGCGGTCATCGCCGAGCGCCAGCTGCCCGGCGACAACGAGGCCAGCACCGACGGCAACCGGCACTTCTACGGCTTCGAGTGCGAGAACCTCGGCGACGGCGACGACCCCTGGCCGGACGCCCAGCTCGAGGCCATCGTCCGCGCGATCACCGCCGTCTGCCGTCACCACGGCTGGAACGCCCGCAGCGCGCTCCGGCACCTGGACTGGCAGCCCGGCAAGGTCGACCCGCGCGGGATCGACTGGGACGACATCGAGGCCCGCGTCACGAAGCGCCTCGGCGGGAAGCCGGCCACCGCGCCGCGGCCGACACCGTCCCGGCCGGTCGTCGACCTGTCCCAGCTGCGCGCCGCGGCCCGCTCGAACCCGTCCGCTCAGGGGCAGCCCGTCACCTACGCCGGCGTCCGCACCGTGGAGGCCGCGCTCGTCGACGAGGGCCTGCTCAGCAAGGCCTACAGCGACGGCCACTTCGGCACCACCACCGTCACCGCCTACGCGGCGTGGCAGCGCCGCCTCGGCTACCGCGGCCAGGACGCCGACGGCATCCCCGGCCGCACCTCCCTCGAACGCCTCGGCGACCGCCACGGCTTCACCGTCACCTCCTGATCGGAAGGACCACCCCATGCCCGAGCTCCACTTCGACGGCCAGACCGTCGTGAAGACCGGCACCGCCTACGCCCGCGATCTCGCCGAGCGCACCCTGGCCACCGCCGTCGTCGCGGCCGGCGGTGTCGCCGTCGCCGCGGGCCCCGCCGACATGTTCAGCGCCTCCTTCTGGGAGACCATGGCCGCGGCTGGCATCGCGGCCGCCGGGTCCCTGGTGAAGGGGATGTTGGCCCGGGCGTTCGGCACGAAGAACTCCGCGAGTCTCGCCAAGGGGGTCTGATGACGACGCCCGACCCGGGCGTGTACATCAGCACTGGCCAGATGTACCAAGAGGTGAGGGACCTGGCTCAGACCGTCAGCCGGATCGAGTCCAAGATCGACGGCATCCTCGACGACACCAAGGACATCCGCGCCGACATCGCCGACCACGAACTCAGGATCCGCACCCTCGAACGCGCCCGCTGGCCGATGCCGACGATCGGCGTCCTCGCCGGTGTGGCCGGCGCCGCCACCGGCGCCATCGCCCTCTTCGCCCGATAACCCGCGGCCCCGCCCTCCCCTTCGTGGGAGGGCGGGGCCGCTTCGTCATGTCCGGGCGCCCTGTTGCCCCCGTGCCCTGGGGGACTACGGTGCGGCCCACATCTACCGAAGGGGACCACCATGACCCGCCGCTTCTGGAAGGTCGGCACGAACTCGGGAAACAACGGCTGCCCCACCCTCTACAGCCAGCCCGGCGGCGGCACCTACGTCGTCCAGGGAGACCCCGTCACCGATCCCGCCGAGCTGAAGCAGCTCGACCTCGATGATGGAGAAGCCGCCGTCACCGTCCCGCACGAGCTGCTCGCGAACTTCGGCCCGAAGGACACCGTCGACATGCCCCAGACCATCAGCTTCGACGAGTTCGACGGCATGTTCACCAGCCTGCGCCACTCGGCATGGCGCCTGGAGACCCGCAGTCGGTACGCGTGGGACGAACAGCAGGACACGTACCGCGAGTTCCTCGAGCAGGACCGCGTCGACTGGGACCTCGATGACCCCTGGTGCCAGGAACGGCGAGAGCAGACCGCTCTCGGCAAGACCTTCCGCCGGGTCCGAATCCTCGACGAGCCGCCCACCGAAGGCCAGTGCTACCTCCTCGACAACGCCCGCCGCAACACCGCCGCAGGCGAGGAGATCCACATCCTCACCCGCAGCCAGGCCGACGGCCTGCGCCTGCCGCGCGAGGACTTCTGGCTCTTCGACACCCGCGTCGTCGCCCGCCTCGTGTTCGACCAGGACGACGAGATGACTGGCGTGGAGCTGATCACCAACCCGGTGGAAGTCCTCCGCTACGCTCAGGCCCGCGAGGCTGCCTGGCACCATTCCGTGCCTTACGACCAGGCCAGGCGGTAACTTCCCTGTGTGACCACGGACTTCCAGCAGGCCCGCGCGGCACTCGGACGGCGGCTGCGTGAGCTACGCGGCCAGCTCACGCAGCGCGCCCTGGCGGACCTGCTGGGCTGGCCGCAGGCCAAGGTCTCGAAGCTGGAGACCGGCCGCCAGACGGCCACGCCAGAGGACGCCATGGCGTGGGCCAAGGCCACCGGGCACCCCGCGGCCACCGAGGAACTCGTCGCTCGGCTGCAGGGCGTGGAGACCCACACCCGGTCGTGGCGTCGCCAGCTCAGTGCCGGCCACCGCCCGGTGCAGGACGTCCTCACCATCGAGTACGAGCGGTCCAGCGCGCTGCGAGCGTGGGAGGGCGCGATGGTCGTCGGCATGCTCCAGACCCCGGACTACGCGCGCTCCGTGTTCGCCCGCTACGCCGAGCTGCACCAGGCGCCCCGCGACATCGAGGAGGCAGTGCGGGCCCGCGTCCGCCGCCAAGAGCTGCTGTACCAGCCTGGCCGCACGTTCCACGTCGTCATGTGGGAGGCCGCCCTGCACGCCGCCGTGGCGCCGCCGGACGTCCTCGCCGCGCAACTCGATCGGCTCGGCAGCGTGATCGGCCTCGACACGGTACGGCTCGGGATCGTGCCGTTCGGCGCGCAGCTCGGCATCCCGCCGGCGAACGCGTTCTGGCTGTACGACAACCGTATGGCGATCGTGGAGGACTGGCACGCGGAGCTGTGGCTGGACGACGCTGACAGCGTGGCCTTGTACCGCCGGGTCTGGGAGACCCTCGAGCAGTCGGCCGTGTACGGCACCCAGGCGCGGCGCCTGATCGCGCGGGCCCGGGCGCACTTCGCCGACCTTCCCTGAGCATCACGGCGAATCGTCGCAGGCGGCAGTCGAATATTCGCGAATCAGGCTGGGCGTTGATTCTCGTTCGTTCCTACCGTGCTGGTCATGGCCACCAAGCCCGCTCGATCTCTTCGGGACGCAGGTCAGGAATGGCTCCTCGCCTGCACTGACCAGCCCACCCGCGTGCGCCGCGCCTGGAACGCGGACCGGCTTGCCCCGTTCGATACGGGCACCCACTGGCGCGTCGTGGAGGCACCGCTCCTGATGACGCTCCACGCCATGCGCCGTATCGGGTCGGCGCGGCTCGGCCCCGTCCTTGCCGACGCGGAGACCGACCTTGCCTGGTGGCTCGTCCACTCGCAGCTGGACGACGAGCTGGACGACATCCGTCAGCTCACCGTCCGGCCGGCCGGGTGGGTCCTCAAGTGCCCGCCCGTGCTCTCCCTACTGGGCGGGCGGACGTGGCTGGAGCGGCCGGACGGTACCGGCCGGCTCACCGATCCGGTCCTGCTCGGCGCCGCGTTCGGTCCGGGTGGGACCCGACTACCTACGGAGGTCCCAGCATGACGATCACCGAGCCCGAGACCGCCCCGGTTCCCGAAGAGGCGGCAGAGCCTTCGGTAGCCACGATCCTCCGGAAGGGGGCCAAGGGCCCTCGGGAGCGCGCCGTAGCACAGGCCCTGATCGAGGAACAGACCATCCTCGAACTCAACTCGGTCAGGAGCTGCCTACTGACCGAGGACGACGGCGTATGGACGTGCCGGTGGGAAGGGCTGCTCGGCCGCCAGTACGGCCTGGGTCTGGACGAGGAACAGCGGGCATTCTTCGGGCTCGTGCTGTCCCTGCTCGGTGTCGGGATGGATCCCCTGTCTGCTGCTCGCAAGCTGGACGAGCGCCGCCTGATGGTCCTCCTGCGGGCCATCCTCAAGGTCAATGGGAACAAGACGATCGCCGTGGGGAAGCGCATCTGACCCCCGCTGGTGCCACAGGGCGAGCGTGGCACCAGCGGGCCTACCGTCACCGGCGTGTGCTGTTCGCCGATCACGCCGGTGGCCCCGAGCGGCCCGTTCCCCGCTCCCCGTCGGGGGCGGGCCGCTCATCGCACAAGGTCGGCGAGGGGCACGTCGAGGACGCGCGCGATTCGGAGCAGCGTGAAGTAGGTCGGGTTCTGACGGCCGGATTCGATCTTCTGAAGGACGTTCCGGCTGATGCCAGCACCCAGGTGCAGTTGCTCCTGACTCATCCGCCGGGCGCGGCGTTCGGTGCGGATGCGCTGGCCGAGGACACGGCTGTGCTCATGAAGCCAAGCGTCGTCGTCGGGTGCGTGCACTCGACAAACCGTCTGACGAAGATCATCCTAAGTCAG